>CAXBJE010000427.1:0-3288 GCA_963975525.1 uncultured Owenweeksia sp.
AGATCCTTCGCCTTGGCAGGTTCGGAGTAGATTACTTCAAAGGCCTGCTTTTGAAACTGGGCCACCTTAGCCGAATCCTTGTTTTGAGCTCCTAAAGTAGAGGAAAGGACTAAAGCAAATACCGAAAGTACAGACCGTAAGCTTTTCATATTGTATAAATTGAGCTATGAAAAGTACAGCAGTATTAACACATAAAAAAGCCTCTCAGTTGAGAGGCCCTGAATTATCGATGTAAAGAAGGGAAAATCTAGTACTTATAGGTAAACTGCTTATTGTATTTGCCGGTATTGTCGGTTAGGATAAAATCAACGGAATTAACTCCAGGCTCCTGCAATGCACTGATGTCATAACCTCTGTCTTTAGTTAAATAGGCCTGGCAAAGGTCTCCATTGGCATTATGCACCAGTTGAAGCACGGGCGGCATTGGAGGAGTAGGGCAAAATACCGGTAATAACCTCAACTCAAAATCATGCTCACCACAGCCCCCACCATGGCTAAAATTGATGTTGAGACAATTCCCGTTTAGCTCGGCATCATTAATATTCACCTCATCAATAAAATTTGCCGGCTGATGAAAGGTAACCGGTTTAAAGGGCTCGCAACTCTTATTACGGATGCAAATAATATCCGCCAGTTCACCCGCCATACAATCTGAAACATAGGTGGTAAACACACGGTAATCCAACTCCACATAAGTACCGGCCACCAAAGTGTAGTTTGCAGGAACACCTATCGGCTCCAACACAGTTCCATTGCTTAATTCAACCATCAAGCCACAGCCATCAAGCCCGGTATAATCTACCACCTTACCCGAATGCTTATAGGTGCAACCGCAAATGCCCTGGGTATATGAGGTAACACCTCCATAGTTTTTTGCTGCACAGATATTGGAGTAGGTAACACCATCACAACCACAAACGGGGGTGTAATCAGCGGTGCACAAAACGTTTTGGTTTATTTGATCTTGATTTACACAGGAGTCGGAATCCTGTTCCTTTTCACAGGCCGAAATCAACAGGCCCAGAAAAACGAGAGTTAATAGCTTTTTCATTTTTATATGTTTTCAAAGAGACGTGAATGAAAACACTTTGGTTGCTTTTTGGGATACATATTTAAGGAATGACTTGTATTAAACCACTGAGCATGGGCTCCAAACCCTATCTATATTACAAAATCATAGATGATTGCTGAAAATAATTTCATCGTGCTTTTTGCTTGATCAAAAATCACCAAAAATCAAGGCTTGCAAATAAATAGTAACCTGCTTTTTGATTAGCCCAACTGCGGCTGGGTGATCTCTTCGTTCCTCAGAGCTTCCTCTCGGCTCAGCCGAGATAGGTCTAATCTGCAATCAGAACACCCATTTGTTTGAAGGCCGATCCTAAAACACTACTGTTCACCAATTTTAACTTCTTCACCCAAAAAGTGCGGTTGCGTACGAAGTATATACAGATCGAGCATCATTTTGGTACGGGCCAGTACTTCACGAACTCTGGTTTTAAATCCAGCCCTTACTTCTACATCTCTCGCGTTGTACCCAAAAGCCTCTATGCCTTTTTTGCGAGCAATGTACACCGCTCTTTCATTGTGAAACTTCTGGGAAATTACGATGAACTTCTTTTGACCAAATACTTCTCTGGCTCTCACCATAGAGTCTAGCGTGCGGAAGCCCGCGTAATCCAGTACAATGTTTTCTTCAGGGATTCCTCGTTTTATGAGGGCATTTTGCATGGCCACAGGTTCGTTGTAATTACTCTTCCTATTATCACCACTAACCAGTATGTATCCCACTTTACCAGCGTTGTACAGCTCCGCTGCAGCATTCATTCTAAACTCAAAGTATTGGTTTTTTTGACCATTGCTCAAAAACTGACTGGTACCCAGCAGCACTGCCACTTTTACGGACTCAACTTCCTCAATACTATCCTTTAGGTAGGGTTGTGTTTTAGTAGTAACCATATGATTGAAGTAGAAAACTACAATCAGTAAAATCGCGATAAGCGAAAACGATATATACAACCACTTTTTCATGAGTAGAGTAGATTACGCAAAAGCGTGCGCCTTATTGCTTAAGGCCCTGTAGAGTTGTTTTCTTAAGCAGGTTAATCTTCAGGAAGATAGTCTTCAATTAGTCCACTTTTTGTTTCAAAAAAGTCGGTAACCAAAACCTGATGGCGTTTTACAAATTTATCAAGGTCCTTTTGAGCATCGCGATAATCCCTCTCATCCAAAAACTCGTTTTCCAGCTTAGTAGCCAGGGGCTTTAAATTGTCACGCATTTCTGCCTCTATTTCGCTCAAATAGAAAAGTGTTTCTTCATACAAATCATCCTCACCGTCAAAGTCTGCATATTCTGCAACCTCCTTTTTAGATTCTATTAGGGCATCACGCATATCTGTCAAAATCATGTCAAGACTATCTGCATGGCTGCGGCCAATTACACCAAGGTAATTGCGCACTTGTGCCTCCACCCTAAAAAATGAAAGGGTCATATCCCTGGTGTAAAGAGTTACTTCATCCAGTTGTCTGTATTCTTCCTGGATTTCCTCATCACGCTCCAGCGTAAAAAAGTGCATTTTGGCAAAATGATCTTCTGCGGCTTCCAGTTTAAAGGTGGCTTTTAGCATCTCTCCCTCCGCTTTATACACGGCCTCGTAGTACTTTTTCAAATCCTCATAAGACTCATACCTTTTTGTAATCAGCTCCTCGGCTACCCCAAAGTCTTTTTCATAGGCATCGATAAAAATGGTAAGGCCATCTACATACTCACGCTGCAGAATATCATAATCCTTATACGGCCCCAATCTCTCAATAGCAGTTTTACTTTCCTTCAACTGCTCCACCATCATTTCGCGGTAACGCTCTACCCTGCGGGCATCCATGCCTTTAAGGCTGGCCTTTAAGTATAGGAGGTTCTTCTTATTAATCTTTCGGTTTTGATTGCTAAACTCACGCAGGTACTGCTGTGGGTTTTTGTATTTCTGAGCATCAACCGAAAAGCTGAAACCAATAATTAGAGCTAAAATGGGGAGTAAACGAGTCATAAGTAAGATTTTGCTGCAAAGCACAAATATAACGGGATGGCGATAATTGGGAGTAAGGAGTTGGGAAATTTGAGAAGTAGTTAATTTGTTAGAGAGCAAAAACAAAAAACCCCACTCCAACCTAAGCTGAAGTGGGGTGAGTATATATTGGGATGTGATTTACATCATTCCTCCCATACCTCCTGGCATTCCACCAGGCATTCCGCCACCACCGTCATCTTTTTTAGGGATTTCGGTAATAGTA
>CAXBJE010000428.1:0-3288 GCA_963975525.1 uncultured Owenweeksia sp.
CCCGGGCTTCAAAAACCGGAGGTTCTGTGATTACGAACGATGTTACCAGATTGCACCCTTTAGAGTCAGTCGCACTTAAGGTGTAAACTCCAGCTTTTAATGCGGATGCCTGTATACTACGTGAACCATTGGACCAATCAAGGGTAACGGGCCCAACATTGCCGGTTACCTTAACCTCTATAAAACCATTGTTTCCACCATTGCAGCTCACATTTCTGAGGCTATCCACTACCACCCTCATATTGTTCAATTCGCCAATTACCACTTCAAATGTATCACGGCAACCTGAGCTATCTGTGACAAAAAGTTTATGGGTGCCGCTGTAAAGAGTAGTATTCCTCAAGCCAGGCACTCCATTATCCCATTGAGCTAAATAGGGTTTTGTTCCACCTGAAATATCAACAACAGCGACACCATCATTTACGCCCGCACAAGTTGCAGGAGTATTAGTAAGCACTGTTAAAGCCATACCGTTTGGTTCGTTTAGGGCTACGGTTAAGGTGTCTGCACACAAGTTGGCATCGGTTATTACAACCGTATAATTGCCTGCCGTAAGGTTTTTAATGGCACGTGTTTGGGCATTATTGGACCACTGATAAGTATAGGGAGGAGTTCCACCCAACACGCTCAACCCGATTTTACCATCATTATAGCCCGCACATGTGGGTTTCACAAGACTGTCTGCCCTCACAGCCGCAAATAACCGCCAGGCCTGTACCGCGTTAAACTGGTAATCTCGTTGAATAGTGCCTATATGAATTCCGTTTCTATATTCATGTACACAAATGGCTACCAGATAGTTTCCTATTTGAGAAACACTTCCTGAGATAATACCACTCCCATGATCAATTGAAATTCGTGGAGCTGATGGTATTGGGTTTTTGCTCCATTGCCCGGTACTAAATGGGATGGTATCAAATGGTGCTCTTGAAGGTACATTTCTTAAAGGAGAACAGAGCTCATAGTAAAGGGAATCCCCATCAGAATCTGTGGCCGATGCATTAATAGTAATTGGAAGATTGAAGGGAATAACCAGCGGAGGGTGGCTATTAAATTTAGGACTACTATTGCAGGGTATTATAGTTTTGGTATGACTGGTAACAGTTATTCCAGGAGAACTTGTAAGAACTCCTAAGTTGCTGATATTAGCATTACGGCAGCACTCTTGAAAAACAAAACGATACCCGGTAGTGGAAGGTGGCAGAGTAATATTGGTATATCTATAGGCTCCCGTTTGAACACAAAAGTTAGGGTTTACGGTTGCACAAGCGGGTTTTGGAATTTTTAAAAAACTGAGGCCTTGCAAAAATGTGGAAAAAGAGCCAACCGATACCCGAGCCCCATCATACACTTCAATAGTTGCATTTGCTGGTAACCCTATACCTGAGCAATCCCTAAAAAGCCGAAGCTCAATATCATACAGATTATTACCCAGGCAAGTATAAGTTATCTCACCACCCACAATGTGCGAAGCTCTCAAAATTGGGCTGAACATCATTAGAAGAACAAGAATGGAAGGGAAAGTGATTAATTGTTTTTTGACTAAAGGCATTGGTAGCGTGGTTAATCTACTCACTAAAAGTAAAAAAGAAAACCCCAGTACATGATTTTCCTACATGTTTTTCTGTGGTTAAGTTATTTACGGACGAATATTCTTATTCTGCGAAATAGGAATACGCATAAGCTTAGTCTTTTGAACTTGGGTTAATAAAACCATCCTTAGGCGATCCAAAAAGGGTTAAATAAGAAAATTACAAAATCTTTTTTATTCGTTTTCAGCCAATTAGAACAACTACACCACCTGTACCTGTATTTTTATTTGGTAGAAAATTGAAAGTATTTATATTTGCGCTCCCGTTACGAAAGCGTAGCGGTTTTGCAGAAAAAATGGTCCGGTAGTTCAGTTGGTTAGAATACCTGCCTGTCACGCAGGGGGTCGCGAGTTCGAGTCTCGTCCGGACCGCCAAGAAAGCCCCTAAACCTAGAGTTTAAGGGCTTTCTTTTTTACCTTGTTGTCTGCTTTGTTGTCTGCTTTTCATTTTAACTTGTTGACCAACTTCTCCAACACTTACCTCCTCACATAACAGCATTCAAAACTTCTAACCTAATAATTGCTAAATTCATTAATTCTATTGAGGTAATCCATCCATGATCAAATTAATTTGTTGGGAACACATTTGATAGTGACTAGATTCTTGTGGAGAGGATAAACTAAAACTTTTCTTCATGCCCCCGAAGATTTACCCTATATCGCAGATGTAATAAAAACGGGAAAAGACAATCCTATTCTATTTTCAACCTAATTTGTCGATCGCGCAGAAAAAACCATATTTAGATGGCCGTACCCCAATCTTCCATCTACAAGCCCCCATTTCAAAGTAACTATTGTCAAGACATTTCTTTTTCTACCAATCGAAATGATGCTACTTTCATTCCTTGAAACAGTTATTACTATGTTTCGTTTTTCAAATCAGATTTTAACATCAAGCAGAGTTAATTGATCTAAAAAGTTGCAATGAGGAGAGTGTTTTTTTATCCTTCACTACATTAGCAATAATTGAAGCATCCGGAAAATCAATCTTTGTAGCATTTCTTAGCCACCTGTAACATCAGCCTTCACTATAGCTTCTTCGATGCGGACATAAACTTTAATTGCTTCTAAAGGGTATCGATAATTTGTAGAAGAACTGGCTTGACTCTGAACAGCCTTTGACGGAAAAGTCGAAATAATGGCTCTGGCGATATGAGTAACCCGACCCCTATTTTCGATCTTTTACAATTTGTGAATCTCCTTAGCAACAAACATGCTTTAAATTAGAAGGAACTAATTTAAAGCATTGCTTCCGAATTTACTTTAGGAGATTAAAATCTTCTTTATTCCAATATTGCCTAATTGTAATTTAATTCACAGCCCTACGGTGGATTTATAAAAGAGGTCGAGTTTTTGTTTTCAAATCCCCTAATGTAATCTGCTTTGTTCGCAATTCAGCCATTTTCGATCTGTCTCAACGGTAGTTAATATAATTTCGATAAATCATTTCTTAATCTCCGACTGTTGCTACTTGGAGTATACTAGATGAGATAAAATGGATAAAGATGGATATCCAGAATGGACATAAAGAAACAATGGAGCGTTTAATCTCTGCACTTGCAAATGGAATAGACGGCATTCTAACCTACATAAAGAGCGTATACTATCAATTTGGAAGTTCAACTTACAAGATCATATGTGAAGACAAATGATTCCGTACCTAAATGTGCAGAAAAGCTAGAGGAATATGAAGCTTG
>CAXBJE010000429.1:0-3287 GCA_963975525.1 uncultured Owenweeksia sp.
GTTACTCTTTTTCATAGTCAGTAGTATTTAGAGGTTGATCGTCTAAGGGTAAAGCCGCAATTTTTTCCATTCGGCTCTTATCTGCCTTTATTAAATAGGCAAGCATTAGCACAAAAAAGGTGAAGAAAATAATGAAGGAGATTAGGGGATATATCTCTATCCCCGTAATGGACTCCATATGATGTTTTACAAATTTCAGCATGACGGTTTAGTTTTGGGTGAGTTCTACGTTTTCTGCTTTTATATCTACACCAAGCCTTTGTAGGTAGGCAATCAAGGCTATAATTTCATCATCAGCCCTTACATCCACACCCTCTATTTGCTCTCTTAGTGCTTCGGCAATTCCCTCTTGCTGCTTTTGCATGTAAATTGGGAAGTTGTCTACATAATCTTGCTCATAAGGAACACCAAGACTAACCATTACTTCCAGTTTTTTACGGGTATCGCTGGTATCCAATGTATTGGTAAATAACCAGGGATAGCGCGGCATAATAGAGTTAGGGCTGGTGCTTGTTGGATCAAGCATGTGGTTGTAGTGCCAGCTATCCAGATACTTTCCCCCAACACGGTGCAAATCTGGTCCGGTACGTTTGCTACCCCATAAAAACGGATGGTCAAATACAAACTCACCGGCTTTAGAGTACTCTCCATACCTGGCAGTTTCTGAGCGGAATGGACGAACCATTTGAGAGTGGCAGGCATTACATCCTTCACGGATGTATAAATCTCTACCTTCCAATTCAAGCGCAGTATAAGGTTTTACACTCGCAATGGTAGGTATGTTGGATTTTACCATCATGGTGGGTACAATTTCAATAATACCTCCAATACCCACTACCACTAAACTCCAAACCATAAGTTGTACAGGGCGTCTTTCAATCCAACGGTGCCAGTGCTCGTTTTTTGGTTTTTCAAACACCTTACCGAATGGCACTGCACTGTCTTCCTCATTTTTAAGGAATTTACCACTACCCACAGTACGTAACACGTTTACCACCATAATAATCATACCTACTATGTACAGTGTTCCGCCTACTGCGCGTAAGGCATACATGGGGATAATTTGGGTTACTGTTTCCAGGAAGTTTCCATACACCAAGCTACCGTCTGGGTTAAACTCCTTCCACATTAAACTTTGGGTAAACCCGGCCACATACATAGGTAGTGCCCAGAAGATGATACCCAAGGTGCCAATCCAAAAGTGGGTGTTGGCCATTTTTTTAGAGAAAAGACTGGTTTGATACAATCTTGGCAACAGCCAGTAAATCATACCAAAAATCATAAAGCCATTCCAACCAAGGGTTCCTATGTGCACGTGGGCAGGAATCCAGTCTGTAAAGTGGGCAATGGCATTAATGTTTTTCAAACTCAATAATGGTCCTTCCAGCGTAGCCATCCCGTAGCAGGTAATGGCCACCACAAAGAATTTAAGCACTGCACTCTCCCTAACCTTGTCCCAGGCTCCGCGTAGTGTAAGCAGTCCGTTTATCATACCACCCCAGCTAGGGAAGATGAGCATGATAGAGAATACGGTACCAAGGCTTTGTGCCCAATCGGGTAAAGAAGTATAAAGTAGGTGGTGAGGACCGGCCCAGATGTAAAGGAAAATAAGGGCCCAAAAGTGAACAATGGAAAGGCGATACGAGTACACCGGGCGATTAGCGGCCTTGGGTACAAAGTAGTACATCAAACCAAGTACTGGTGTGGTAAGAAAAAAGGCTACTGCATTGTGCCCGTACCACCATTGTACTAAAGCATCCTGCACTCCTGCGTAAGCAGAGTATGATTTCATAAATGAAACAGGAATCTCAATACTGTTTACAATATGCAGAAGGGCAACGGTTACAAACGTGGCGATGTAAAACCAGATGGCAACATACAAGTGGCGCTCTCTTCTTTTAATAATCGTCCAGAACATGTTTACACCAAACGTTACCCAGATAAGGGCGATGGCGATATCGATGGGCCATTCTAACTCGGCATATTCTTTAGAGGTGGTAAGCCCTAAAGGAAGGGTAATTACCGCAGCAAGTATAATAAGCTGCCATCCCCAAAAGTGAATCTTACTTAAAAGGTTACTGGCCATTGGTGTTTTGAGCAATCGCGGAAGCGAATAGTACACCCCGGCAAAAATGGAGTTACCCACAAAAGCGAAAATGGCTCCGTTGGTGTGTAGTGCCCTTAATCGGCCAAAAGTGAGCCAGGGTAAATCTAAGTTAAGCTCTGGGTAAACCAATTGCAATGCGGCTGTAAGCCCCACCAATGTGGCAATTACGCCCCATACAATTGTTGCAATAATAAAATTGCGTACCCACTGATTGTTGTAATAAAAGGTTTCGCGATTCATACTAGTGGTCGTGTTTAGTATTTTGTTTGTGAGAGTCTTTTAGCATCCTTACTCCGGGAGAATAGTCATCATCATATTGGCCATTTTTGATACTCCATATAAAAGCTGCTAAAAAGCCAATTGCTACAATAAAGCTTGCTATAATGAGAATGTAAATGGCCGACATGGGTTCCTATTGTTAAGGAGCCAAAAGTAGATTGGCATTAAAGGTTGAATTATGACTTAGATCAGGTTTGATACTGATAAATGTCAGTTTTGGTGTATGAAGGAAGTTTATTAATACCATACGATATATGGGTTTGTCCACACTTGTACCCTTAGTTTGTAACCTAATATTACTGAACCTCACCCCAGATCAGTAACTAAATACTCTCTAAGAGTTATTGGGTCAGCAAATTGAGATTGTTGTTAAATAACTCATGCAAAATGAATTACAGGATGTATTTTGAGTTATTTATGGATTTGTCAACCTTTTAGTAGTATACGTTTGCCAGTGCTGCAGAAATTCACTTTTGGTACTTAGTACTACAAAAGTGAATTATGGATAGACTAAAGGACAAAGTAGCCATCATTACTGGTGGTGCATCAGGTATTGGCAAGGCGGCTGCTCAAAAGTTTGTTTCCGAGGGTGCTCAAGTGGCGATTTGGGATATGAACGAAGAGACAGGTTTGGCCACAATAAATGAATTACAAGCTACAGGAGGCAAGGCAAAATTCTACAAAGTAAATACCGCTGATTCGGTTGCAGTAAATGCAGCAATGGAAGAGGTTGTAGAGGATTTTGGAACAATACATATCCTTATAAATAATGCCGGAATTACCCGCGATGCTACTCTCTTAAAAATGACCGATGAGCAATGGGATCAGGTTATAAATGTGAATTTAAAAGGTGTTTTTAATTGCACCCGTGCAGTAGCCTCCATTTTTAAAGAACAGCAAT
>CAXBJE010000430.1:0-3275 GCA_963975525.1 uncultured Owenweeksia sp.
ATGGAAAGTAGAAGTTGTAAGCACCAATGAAGGTGAGCATGGCGGTTACAAAGAAGTTATTGCAAATATCAGTGGCGAAGGCGTTTACGGTCAATTAAAGTTTGAATCAGGTGTACACCGCGTACAGCGAGTGCCACAAACAGAAACACAGGGCCGTGTGCATACATCTGCAGCTACAGTGGCCGTATTGCCCGAAGCAGAAGATGTGGATGTGGAGTTGAACCCGGCTGATGTGGAAATGCAAACTTCCCGCTCTGGTGGCGCTGGTGGACAGAACGTAAACAAGGTAGAAACCAAAGTGCAGCTTACCCACAAGCCTACGGGTATTGTAGTGGTTTGTCAGGTAGAGCGCTCACAGTTGGCCAACCGCGAACTGGCCATGCAAATGCTCCGCACCAAGCTCTATAATATTGAGTTGGAAAAGCACAATGCTGGTATTGCCGATAAACGGAAGAGTATGGTAACTACCGGTGACCGCTCAGCGAAAATCCGCACGTACAACTACCCGCAAGGCCGTGTAACCGACCATAGAATTAATTACACTGTTTACAATTTGGATGATGTAATGAATGGCAACATCCAGAATTTTATTGATGAGCTGCAACTGGCCGAAAATGCCGAAAGGATGAAAGAAGGATCGGAGGGGTAGAGCTCGTATTTTGGTTAAATAAGATAAAATTTCTTGTGGCCTTTTAAGTTCAACTGTTGGAATCTTAAACTGATAAACCCCAAGTGGGAGTCTGAATGAGCATCAAAATTATTTTTTCTTCCATCTACAAGTTTGCTATGCTTAGTATGTTAAGTCTCACTTTTTGTGAGTGTTCAAGTCCCTATAAAGTCCATACAATCGATGGAGTTGATTTGAGTTCTATTAAAAGCAAGACAAAAGTGGAAATTCGTAGCGATGGGCTTTATAGTCTTTGCGATGCTTCAACTAGTACAAACTCAGAAAAGCCAGTTAATTACTATATATATAGTCCATTGGTTTTCTTGAATGACTCGGTTGGAAGATGGAAGAATTATGCAGGGTATTACAATGATGAACCATTAAGGATGGACTTTTATACCCAACTGGGTAAACACTTTGAAATTGGAGTAGGTAGATATGTGTTATCAAGTGATACGTTATTTGCAAAGCTACCTATTACGCTATATGGAGGGGGAATGCGTCAACAAATTTATGAGGCCTATTTTCAAGGTACCTTAAAAAACAGGGATACAATTGTAGATTGGCATATGATTCCACCTTATCCAAAAGCAAACAGACGGTTGAACGATGATTTTGATTTTCTAAAAACGCCCCATATGCTCTATTTTATAGAGAGTAAGGAGTTATTAGGATTAGATTCATTGTATCAGGTACAACGATATAAAGGAAAAACCGAATAGTTGTATTTAGTGTTAAAAAAGCAAAACTCCCTCCTCATGACAAGACAAGAACTCATTACCCAAATCAAGAAAAAGAAATCCATGCTATGTGTTGGTTTGGACACGGATTTGGAGAAAATACCTTCTCATCTTTTGGAGTTGGAAGATCCGGTGTTTGAGTTCAACAAGGCCATTATTGATGCTACACATGAGTTTACAGTAGCCTATAAGCCCAACATTGCTTTTTACGAAGCTATGGGCATCAAGGGTTGGAAGAGCCTGGAGAAAACGGTAAATTATCTTAATGAAAATCACCCTGATATTTTTACCATAGCCGATGCCAAGCGTGGTGATATTGGTAATACTTCTGCCCGCTATGCCAAAGCCTTTTTTGAGGAGTTTAACTTTGACTCTATAACCGTTGCCCCTTATATGGGTGTGGATTCTGTAAAACCTTTTTTAGATTCTGAGAAATATAGAAAGGAAAACAAATGGGTAATTCTACTGGCACTTACTTCTAATGCCGGCTCTGCTGATTTTCAGTATTTGAAGAATGATGTAACTGGCGAAATGCTGTTTGAGGAAGTTCTCCGCAAAAGCGCGGAATGGGGCACGGCTGACAACCTGATGTATGTAGTAGGCGCTACAAGAGCAGATTATATGCAAAAAGTACGTGCCATTGCCAAAGATCACTTCCTGCTGGTACCAGGTGTTGGAGCCCAAGGCGGAAGTCTTGAAGATGTAATCAAAAATGGAATGGGAGAGGAGCCTAACCTCCTTATCAATTCTTCCCGGGGTATTATTTACGCTGCCAACGGAAATGACTTTGCAGAAGCCGCCCAAAGGGAGGCCAGGGCCATGCAACAAGCAATGAGTGTTTTTCTTTAATAAATAGAAAGCTTCGTTAGTTCAGTCATAAAGCACATTTGTTAAAAGTTTCATTTGCACAAGGCAAAGAAGGAATTGTTTCCTAATTTATTTTTCGCGTAGTATATCTGCCTGATATGTATGCATCTGTTTGCTGGGAGCGAGGATTTTAAGCGCGAATTTCCCCTACAACATCATCTATTCTTAGTGGCTTTTGTAATGCACAATGCTGTTTTGCAGCACATTGTGTGATAATATTAATATCGCAGTACAATTGTGTTGCTCTAACCAAGTAAGCATAAACACTCGAAACTCAATAAAAACATTTTACCCTATGGGTATTAAAAAGGTTAGGCAATTGTGAAGCAACTACTCTACTCTACTATTATTACTCTGCACGTTGCTACTGCACCAAAGGTCCCACTCCTAAAATGGAGTGGGCTTTTTGAACCAGACAAAATTCCTATTTCTGATTTTCCAAAAATATTACTTCCCATAAAATGCTGTAGTGGCCAATCTCCACCGCTGAATTATTATGGGCCTAACTGATGGTCGAATACCCACAACATTTTTTTACAACACAATTTCTTCTCTAAATAACTTAACAGCTAAAACAGGCAACAAATGAAAACAATCTCTACTCACAAATCTGAATCACGATTTTCCCTAATGTCAATTGCGGCATTGGTTGGTTTACTTTTACTTTCTCTTGTATCTATTGGCCAGGTAACCTACACGGATTCGGTTTGTGCCGGATCTCAGGATGTGGTATACGGTGTAACAGGTCCGGTTGCATCCAGCACTTATAACTGGTGGCTATCAAACCCAACTGCGGGAACTATTGATAATTCAATTACAAGTAATAATAACCAGATTGAAATTGACTGGGGCATTACCACAGGTACCTATACCCTTTATGTTCAGGAAACGTCCTCCAATGGCTGTCTTGGTGACACCGTTTCGCTAAACATCATAATCAATCCATTACCAACTGTGGCTATTGTAGCTGACTCGGTGTGTGAGGGCTTTGCCGCTACACT
>CAXBJE010000431.1:0-3272 GCA_963975525.1 uncultured Owenweeksia sp.
ATTTGGTATCTACACCTTTAATACGGTACACCAAATGATTACCACCATTCAAAGTCGTTTGGCGGAAAAGTACCATTTTACAGAAGCGCTAAAAACCACCTTCCCCATGGGGAGCATGACGGGTGCACCAAAACCCCGCGCCATGCAGCTTATTGAAGAGCACGAAAACTTTGCCCGAAACCTATACGCAGGGGCTGTAGGCTACATTACCCCTCAAGGTGATTTTGACTTTAATGTGGTCATCCGCAGTTTGTTTTACAATGCCGAATCCCATTATCTATCAGCCCGTGTTGGCAGTGCTATTACTATACATTGTGATGTGGAACAGGAATACCAGGAATGTCTTCTTAAAGCGGATAATCTTTTTAGTTGTTTGAGGTAAGGTTAAACTGATAAACATTTAGAAAGGAATTCTTTGAAGTCTTTTCCTAAATATTTTCCTTACTTTCAGCACTTTGTGAAGCACCTTAGCTTGTGGTTGAAATATAATCTCTCTGCTTGATGGTTCTTTGCACCTAGTTAAATTTGATAACCAAAGAATACGATTTATTAAGCTTTGAAAAAATCCATTCTTGCCATATTGTTTTTTATTTTAAGTTTAGGGGGCAAGGGGCAAAATTTTGTTCCTGACCCTACTTTTTCCATTGTCTCTATATGCGACACTAGCCTTGGGAAATATGAATATCTACATTGGTTTGATACCCCGATGCCGGATACCTCGAACTTGAATCCATTTTGGTTTTACAATCTGTGCGAACCAGCATGGAGCATCATGAGGCCAGGTTATAATAATAATAAATCTTACCGCTTACCAATGCCCATTAGTGGCACTGGTTATGCCGGATTTGAACCACTGGAAATTTTTATTCACACCTTTAACCCGCAGTATCCCTCATGGCGAGGGCGTAGTTTTTTGCAAACCAAACTTAGCGCTCCGTTACAAATGGGGGATAGTCTGATGGTAGAATTTTATACAGCAATGAAGGAGACCAGTTCTGAAAAGATTCAAAATGTTGGTGTATATTTTTCTACCGATACTTTTAAGCTGTACGACTACCTGAGTGTGAATCCGCATATTGAGGCTTCATCGATTATAGGAGACACTAATTGGGTAAGGATAAATGGCACCTATGTAGCTCAGGGTGGTGAAGAGTTTTTGTCTGTCGGTAACTTCAGGCTTATTGATAGTACCAACAAGGTTGATAACCCCTATGCTCCAACCCCCTGGTTTGCAGAAGATCCAACGGAGTATTTGGTAGATGGCGTTTCTGTATATCTCTACAAAGACTTGGCGTTTGAGGTAAACCTGCCCAATGATACCCTGCTATGTGCTGGGGATAGCCTTAACCTATATGCCCGACATAGCAATGGGTTTAAAATACCTGTAACCGCCAAAACCTTTACATGGAGTACGGGCAGTAAAGACAGCAGCATTTCCATTGGCAGCCCCGGCACCTACTGGATAAAGGTGGAGTACAACGGGCAGTTTGCGGAGTATGATACCATAGTGGTAAGCTATGTGCCCGATATACAACTTAGCCTGCCCCCCGATACCAAGCCCCCAAAAGCCCCTACTTTAGTTACCTGTGGAGCGATGGCAGTACGGCCAGCAATATAGTGGTTGGACAGGGCACACATTCGGTTACGGTAAGCAGTATTTGCGGCACAGCCACAGATGATATTACCATTGCCTACCTAAACTGCGATACTGCCGATACTACAAGTGGCAACGGCAATTTGCTCCCCGTATATATCCCCAGTGCCTTTACCCCCAATGGCGATGGCCTTAATGATACCTGGGCCATTGGCAACCTGCCCGAAGAAAATGAACTGGTGATTTTTAACCGCTGGGGCGAGCTTGTCTACCGTAAGGTAAACTACGCTAATGAGTGGGATGGCACCAACCGTGATGGCAGCAAACTGCCGCTGGGCGTTTACATTTACCAGCTTACCTATACCCACAACCATGGCAAAAAGGTAACGGATCAGGGCTGGCTGAGCGTGTTGGATAACTAACACAATTTCAATTTAGATTTCGTCATGGTTTTCCCGAAGCACAGGGGAAAACCCCGGCCTAAATCATACCCAGCCTTACACCTGGGCTATTGGCATATCACCCCGCTGGGGTGAGTCTAAACCAACATTTTTTTTCACACAACCTAAATTCATCAATAAATGCGCATAAATCGCCACGAACCACCCCAGCGGGGTGGAATATCAATAGCCCCGTGCGTGAGCGCGGGGCCTATCCAAAGTACGCGAATCTCCCATTTTTGGCGGGGTTTTCCACTTTCCACAATGCTGTTTGGAAAACCATGACAAAAAATAAAACCAACCGCCTTAACAGACAAAATATCCTGTGGGCAAAAAGCAACCCCAACCACCAACTCTCCCTATTTTTGCTGTAATGCAAAACCTCCAATCAACAGTTTCCGAGTTTTTAGAAAAACACCAAATAGAGGGCAACCGCCTTTTACTGGCTTGCAGCGGTGGTGTGGATAGCATGGTGCTTTTGCATACGCTTGTAGCATTGGGATATAAGCCACATGTGGCACATTGTAATTTTCAATTGCGGGGGGCTGATGCCAATGCCGACCAGGAGTTTGTGGAGCAATACTGTTCAGCCCTGGGCCTTAAAGTATTTGTAAAGCGATTTGCAACTACGGAGTACGCTGCACAGCATTCCATCTCCATACAAATGGCTGCCCGCGATTTACGCTACGCCTTTTTTAACGATTTGGTTAAAACCCATAATCTACAAGGAATTGCCACTGCGCACCATGCGGATGATTCGCTGGAAACAATTTTAATAAACCTGGGCCGTGGAACAGGATTTACCGGCATTGCGGGAATCCGTGGAAAAACGGAAACAACTTTACGACCGTTGCTCCCCTTCACCAAAAAGGAGGTTTTGACTTACGCCAAAAAGCATGGCCTGAATTGGCGTGAGGATGCCAGCAATCAAAAGGAAGATTATCAACGGAATTTTATTAGGCTTCAGGTTTTGCCAAAACTGAGTGAAGCCTTCCCCAACTTTGAAGCAAGTTCCAAAAAGAGTTTACAGTATTTGGAGGAAGACCGTGAACTGTTTGAAAGTCTGGTTAAATCAAAACTGGAACTACTTGTAAAAAAGCAGGGGGAAACTGAAAAGTTGCACATCCCAAAACTTAAAAAGACGGGAAGTGCCAAAGCACTGCTCAGGCATTGGCTTTTGCCTAAAGGGGCTTTTGATATTGAGGCCATTTATAACTCTCTCAATGGAGATAGCGGTG
>CAXBJE010000432.1:0-3252 GCA_963975525.1 uncultured Owenweeksia sp.
TGAAATATCACGTGTTTCTACCGCTACGCCAGCCGAACCTGTAAAGGCCTCAATTATAGGCAATAGAGATCGAGTGGCTAGTGCTGGTGCTTCGTCTGTTTTGGTGTAAAGGATTTTGGGAGTGTGAGACATATTATTTCTGAATTTTAAAAGTCAATTGAAAACACGGTTGGTACTTCAAAATGAGCATGTGAGACACCTCTAAATTGAAGGATGGCAAAAATAAGAAACTGTGCGGGATGGGAGGGAAGAGTAGGGAGTATATAGTAAGTTCAAAGTTGAAGGTTCAAGGCCACAAGTTTTAATTGTTCAAGGATTAACGTAAACGCACCTCCGATACCAATTATGGAATAAATTAATGCTAAGGCTAATACTCTGGATATTGGTGGGTAAAAAGTAACTTTTTTGAAGAACGAGTGTAATAAAGTAATTGTAATTAGCAATTGTCCAAAAAGCAGAATGGGTCTGCCAATGTTAGATATTTCATACTCCCTTACAAGTATCGAGAATACAAAATCAAAGACTAAAAGAATTGAGGTTATGGGCAAGTAGGGATTTTGCGAAAGGTTGGAAAAATGCCCCTTTTTATTGGCATGAATTAAAAGTGTTAGACCCACAACGGGATATATAAAAAATCCGAGTGACATCAACAGATCTGCTCCCGGCAAATGGAGTATTTTCAGCAGGCCAGCTGCAAAGGACAATAGATAAATCGCCAATAAAATTGACCAAGCGGAGAACTTAGTTGTAACCAGGTATAAAAGCGTAAGTATAATAGGAAGGCTCAATGAAATCAGTCCGAGAATTGCCCATAGTCTAATGGAACTGGAATCTAGGGCCTTAATAATAACAAAAAGTAGGAAGCTAGTTAGAAAGAGCGCAAAAATTATTTTCTCAAAAACTGTTTTTAACATGGTAAACTAGGAGTTTTTAGTTGCCAAGGTTTTGGTGAAATCCAAAGATGAAGAAATAAATGGTGGGATGAAAGATTATATCAGTCTGGTCAAATAGGTTGGGTCACCCCCCATGCCCCCCTCAAGGGGGGATTTGGGCCATGGAGTATTGGCTAATTAGGGCATAGCCGAAAGTTTATTTATTGAGAAGATTTTTTAGGTTATCGAGAATTTAGACTCGGAGACATCCCCCCTTGAGGGGGGCGCAGGGGGGTGATTTAGAAACTAAGAAGTCACTTCGTTGAGTCATAATAATTCAAGAAGTGAACAACGAGTTTCACCTCTTTCTTATCAAGTTTCAAGTGGTGGCTGGGCACGTGGTTATATTCTGCTTTCAATGCTAAGGCATGGCTGTCTCCGGCTTTAGCAAGTGAATCTGAGTTTGATAAATAAGCTCTAAACCATTGCAGTTTGGCTGAATCGCTTTCTCCAGGAACTTGTTTCCAAAAATTCATATTAAAGCCATCTTTCTTATCAGGACGATGACAGCTCTGGCATTTTTCGGTAAAAAGTATCTTGCCATTTGCATAGCCATCTTTGTTAAATGATTGTAAAATTGCTGTTTTTGAATCTGAAAAAACTTCTGCTCCATTTTGGCAAGCAACAACGCAAAGCAGAAATAAGATTAAACAAAAAATGGTTCTATTCATAACTAACCAAAATTCAATATAGACTACTCAATATCCAAATCCAGCCTTCTCTTCAGTTCCAAAAGGTGTGGATTTTTCTTTACCATATATTCAAACTTTTCCTGTGGGCTGTAGGGCTCCAGTACTTGTTTGTCTTTGGTGATGGTTATTTCAAACTGTAGCGAGTAGTTGTTCAGCTTTTGGCGGATAAAGCGAAGTAAATCCCCTTTTTCTTCATTAAAAAAGGACTGCTGAATTTCGTTTTCCAGTTTCAGTTCCACCACAAAGTTTTCTTTAACGATTAGAGGCTTGTTGCTAAGGCTGCTATAGATTTTCTGGCGGCCTTCGCTTTTTACAATCTCTAAATATTCATTCCAAATGTTGGTGAGGCTGTTGGTGTCAAAATCGTCTTTGGGTAGTTCGGGGTTGGGCGCGGTATCATCTGCGGCTTCCTCTTCGCCCTCTTCATTTACATTGCCTTTTAGGGTGGCATTTATTGAAAGCCCGCTATTGCGTTTCCGCTTTAAGCGGGAAGTGGCAGCAGGTGCTTGTTCGGGTTTTGAGGTTGACGAAACAGGCGCGGGTGAAGACGTTGGTTTTTCAGTTTGAGGTGCCTGTATGGGCTGCTCAATATTGGGTGAAGCAGATTGTGGTTTTGCGGGAGTAGGCTCAGGTTTTTGATAGGCTCCTCCTTTACTTGTGGCGTGGGTTTCGGGGCAGTAGGCTGTTCAGCCTTGGGCTGGTTTATCGGCTTAGGACTGGATTTTTTTTTTCCACCTCGCCTTGAGCCAGGCTGGCCAGTTGAAGTAAACTCAACTCCACCAATAAGCGCTGATTGCTGCTTCCCTTATACTTGTAATCGGTATCGGCCAGTAATTTTAGTCCGCGCAATAACAAACGGGCGTCAATCAATTTGGCTTGCTCACGGTAGCGGTCGCGGGTTTTTTCACCCACTTCCAAAAGTGATAATGTGCTCGGATCCTGGCAAACCAATAAATCACGTAAGTGAGAGGCCAAACCATTTACAAATAGATGACCGTCAAAACCATTGTCTAAAATCTCATTAAAAATGAGAAGTAGGCCTTTGTTATCGCCTTGCTTTATTAGGTCCGTAGTACGGAAATAGTAGTCGTAATCAAGGATGCGGAGGTTTTCAATAACGTCCTTATAAGTAATGTTATCTCCAGAAAAGGAAACAATGCGATCAAATATGGAGAGGGCATCGCGCAAGGCGCCATCTGCCTTTTGGGCAATAATGTGCAGCGCTTCCTCCTCCGCCTGTATGTTTTCTTTATTGGCTACTTCACGCAAGTGGGCAGCGGTATCCTCCACGGTAATCCGCTTAAAGTCGTAAATCTGGCAGCGGCTAAGTATGGTGGGGATAATCTTGTGCTTCTCGGTAGTAGCCAAAATAAATATGGCGTGCTTGGGTGGCTCTTCCAGCGTTTTCAAAAACGCGTTGAAGGCCGCCTGAGAAAGCATGTGTACCTCGTCAATAATATACACTTTGTATTCGCCCACCTGCGGGGCAAACCGCACCTGGTCAATCAGGTTACGGATGTCATCCACAGAGTTGTTGCTCGCAGCATCCAGCTCAAAAATGTTGAAGCTGAAGTCCTGGTCGCTCTCGGCAGCATCCTCGCTATTTACCATTTTGGCCAAAATCCGGG
>CAXBJE010000433.1:0-3251 GCA_963975525.1 uncultured Owenweeksia sp.
TTTGGTTGATGGTGAAAATATTACTTTAAAGGCAGGAGTGTTTGAGTTGGATGGAAGCCACCAAGTGGTTGTTGAAAAAACAATGAATAAGGAGAAGGCCATCGATTTAGGAAAAAAGACAGCTCTTGAAGTATTGGAAAAAGGAGGAAAGCAGATAATGGAAAAAATTAAACATGCCTGATAAAAACGGACGACCTTTAATTTTCTCTACTAAAGTACTGGAGCCTCAGCTACAGCAAAAGCTAGAAAAGGCTGGAGTCAGTGTTGTTCAGGATGATTTTATTGAGGTAACCAACGAATACGACTCCGAGACATTCCTGAATTACCTCAACAACCCAAAATCTCAGGCACGGGTATTTACCAGTAAAAATGCAGTAATAAGCCTTGCCAAACTTGCCAATGGCAACACGCTTGAAATAGCCGAAAAGAAAACCTTTACGGTTGGCATCCGAGCTACCGAAATGCTCACAGAACTTGGCATTAACACGGCCGCCCGCGCGGGAAATGCTATAAGTCTTGCCCAGATAATTGCCAGAAACAAAGACGTTCAGGCTGTTGATTTTTTTTGTGGAAACAAATCATTGGACGACCTACCGGAGTACCTGGAAAGCAAGGGCATCATTGTACATAAGGAGATAGTGTACAAAACGGATTTGGTACATCATGAAGTGGAAACCCAAAACATTGATGGTATCATCTTCCTCTCTCCTACTGCCGTTTATAGCTTTTTCAAGAAAAATAAAATTAAACCTGAAGTTCCCGGCTTCTGCATAGGAGCTACTACTTCAGAGGCCATACATCTACGCTGCAACAATAAACGTATAGAATCTGACGAACCCAGCATTGAATCTGTGGTAGATAAAGTGATTGAGCATTTCCAGATTCAAAAATTGGAAGATTCCAAGAATTAAGATTAACACAAAAGATATATCCCTCTCTATAATATGAGCACTTACAAAAACGACCTATTCCTAAAAGCCCTTGCGGGAGAAAAAGTAAACCGCCCACCTGTTTGGATGATGCGTCAAGCCGGCCGATACCTTCCAGATTTTATGAAGTTAAAAGCGAAGTACAGCTTTTTTGAGCGTGTAGAAACTCCCGAATTGGCTACTGAAATTACAGTAATGCCTATTCATCAGGTTGGCGTTGATGCTGCCATTTTGTTTTCAGATATTTTGGTAATCCCTCAAGCACTGGAGGTAGAGGTGCAAATGGTTCCCGGAAAAGGACCTTACATCCCCAACCCAATTCGCACCATGGAGCAGGTTCAGGCAATTCCGGATATTGATGTGAAAGACCGTTTGAGCTATGTGTATCAGGCCATCGATATGACCAAGGACGCCTTGAACGATGAAGTTCCGCTAATCGGTTTTGCTGGTTCGCCATGGACAATCCTTTGTTATATGGTGGAAGGCCAAGGGAGTAAAACCTTTGATCAGGCTAAGGAATTTTGCTACTCACAACCTGAGGCTGCGCACCTTCTTTTGCAAAAAATCACCGATGCAACTATTGCTTATCTTAAAGAAAAGAGAGCACATGGTTGCGATGCTATTCAGGTATTTGATAGCTGGGGTGGCTTACTGTCACCAATGGATTATGAAACTTTTTCACTGCAATATATTCGACAGATTGTGGATGCACTTCACACCGAAGTTCCTGTGATTGTATTCGGAAAAGGATGCTGGTTTGCTTTGGAGCAAATGGCCCAAATGCCGGTTTCTGCACTTGGCGTTGATTGGACTATTACTCCTCAAATGGCACGTGAATTCACTAGCTTTAAAACTACACTACAAGGTAATTTTGACCCGGCTCGCCTATTAAGCCCAATTCCAGAAATTGAGAGACTAGCCAAGCAAATGGTAGATGATTTTGGAACCTATAAATACGTTGCCAACTTGGGTCATGGTATTTTACCAAATGTACCTGTAGATCATGCTAAGGCGTTTGTGAATGCGATAAAAAATTACGAATAGCCAAAATCACGCAAAGACGCCAAGTCGCTAACAAAGGGAAATATGAACAATAGCTTATCAGAAAATGAAATCGCCACAATTGTTGTCGATAGCTGCTATCATATTCACAAGGAATTGGGGCCTGGTTTGCTTGAATCTATTTATGAAGAAATATTGTTTGACGAATTGTTAGAACAGAGACTTGATGTTACCCGTCAGGCAATAGTTCCCTTGGAGTTTCGCGGAAAGGTTTATTCAAAAGCATATAGAACAGATCTGGTGGTAAACAATAAAGTAATTCTTGAACTTAAATCCGTTGAAACTGTGCTTCCTGTTCATCAAAAAACACTTCTAACGTATTTAAGACTAATGGATTTAAAGTTAGGTTTGCTCATCAATTTTAATGAGTCCCTAATCAAAAATGGTATTCAAAGAATAGTTAACCGATTATGAAAAATCAAAAGTACAAAAGCTCCCTTTGCATCTTTGCGGCTTTGCGTGATACATTATGAAGGAACAATTCACCCAATACATCCGCTCTCTTCAAGACGAAATTTGCACCGCTCTTGAAAAAATTGACGGCAAGGCAAAGTTTGTAGAAGACCTGTGGGAAAGACCCGGTGGCGGAGGTGGCCGCTCAAGAGTATTGGAAAAAGGAAACGTTTTTGAAAAAGGCGGAGTGAGCACTTCTACCGTACACGGTGAAATGCCTGAGGCCTTAAAGGCCAACATGAAAACTGAAGGACATTCCTTTTTTGCATGCGGTATTTCTTTGGTGCTTCATCCCGAAAATCCTTTTGTGCCCACAGTTCACGCCAATTACCGATATTTTGAAATGTACAATGAAGCGGGTGAACGAATTGATGGCTGGTTTGGCGGAGGTACGGATTTAACTCCCTATTACCTTTTTGAGGAAGACGCTATTCATTTTCATAAAACTCAAAAAGAAACTGCTGACAAACACGGCAAAGATCTTTATCCAAAGTTTAAAAAGCAGTGTGACGAATATTTTAGAAACTCACACAGAGATGAATCCCGAGGCATTGGAGGAACCTTTTTCGATTACCTAAAACCTGATGGGCAGCGCACTGCCGAAGACTGGATGACTTTTGACATGGACATGGGAAAATCTTTTCTACCGGGCTATTTACCCATAGTAGAAAAGCGCATGAACATGCCATGGACAGATGAGCATCGCTATTGGCAGGAGTTACGCAGAGGCCGATATGTTGAATTCAATTTGGTACACGACCGCGGGACTTTGTTTGGACTAAAAACCAATGGCCGCACCGAAAGCAT
>CAXBJE010000434.1:0-3249 GCA_963975525.1 uncultured Owenweeksia sp.
TAAACAACCTTGGGTCAAAAGGCCATTGTGTACCAACCAATCGATAATTTAACCACAAAGAGTTCGGATTGGCCTCTCTAATCATTTGGTGATATTCTCCGTTTATTTTTTGAGTTCCCTTTTCAATTTGAGTAAGGGTTACCACCTGAGATGATTTTCTTTCTGAACGTTTGGCCTGAAATGGTGGCTTCGGTGGCTTATTATAATCTGCTGGATGATTATCCTTTTCATCAAAATAGGTGTAATCCTTACCAGGATGAAGCACCGCATAGCCATCCGCTCCAATTTGTGGTGCATTATCAATATGCTCAAAAGAGGCCCAAGTCCATTGCGTAGCCTCCACAACTTTATGGGCTATATGCATTGCCACTAAACCCAGCATATACTTTTCTCCGGTGGGGAGTTTCACCTCACGGGTGTGATATTTTGCAGGATAATCACTATCATCCAATATCATCCAGGCAGATTTTACAATTATAGCTCCTTCCCCGGTTTTGAAAATGTATTGCTCTTCACCATTGGGGGGAGGTGTACTGTCCTTTATGCTCCCTACAGGAAAATAGGCCCTTTTAAATCTCTCCTGAATATTGACGGTATCATCATTTACAATGTAGGTTAAACCCGAGTTATAATCAGGCCATTCGGTAGTGTACTTTTTCTGACCCTCAATGGTATTAAGCCCCATTTCCGTTACATACTCATAAGCAACCCTGTTATAAAATATTTCAAACAGTGTATATCTTTTATTCTTATCAATCACCGGAAATTCCTCAGCATTAGTAGTAGTCATGTTGGTGCTTTTTCCCAATATGCGCATCTCCGATTCCTTTCCACCGTTTTTTGGTCGGCTACTCCAAAACAGTCTTCCACTCTTCCATTTCTGGACTTTATCACCTTTGTCCACATAAATTTCAGTGGAGGGCATCCAGTACTCCCAAACGCTTTGTTCATTACTGGAAGTTGCAAAACACTTTGATGAATCTGCAAAGCCTTTTTTATCTGCAGGCCAGTTCAGGGCTATAAAGCTCCTCCATGAAAGGTCATCTGCCTTGCGTTGTAAAAAAACGATTAAGGTGTCATCACGCTTTTGTTTATCTGTAATATCAGCGCCCGGAATCAAGCTCACTTTTGGCAGGTTTACACTATACGGAATTCTCCAGGCCTTGCTCTCTTCACCGCAGATATTTGAAATGGCCGGAATGATAAATGGGTCTTCGTAAGTATTGCCTAACCCAATGCCCCTTATGTAAAGCAGGGAAAACAAAATGGAAACCGCAACTACTATTAATAACTTTTTCATGGTTTGGTGATTTTTAGTGGTTTGGTTCCAAATGCAAATGGCATCTGGTCTTTTGTAATAAAGCCTATATACGCTTTGGCCTTAAATGCTGAAGCTCCATCAAAACTTATCTTAAAATGAGAAAAAAAGCGATGAATGGAGGCACTCTTATCAACCCTGAGTTTAATCAGATGATTATAGAGTCTATCATATTTCTCTTTTGTGCAAAGGCCATGTTCTTGTAATTTTTCAAGAAACTTCAAAGCCGATTCCATTTCTTCAAAGTAAAGCTCTATACCCAATTGTTTCCCCAACTTGGTTGCAATATCTAAATCCAACTCTACCTTTTTGCAGTACTTATTGGCAAACTCCAGCCAACTAAGCAGACTGGTGGTTAAATTCCCTTCATAACCAAGCTTGCCCAGTAATTCGGGAATACCTCCTTTTGGTAGATCCTGAATAAACACTCGGAGATGGTTGTCTCCCCGGGCCATCATTTGACCAATTTGAGATAACCAACTACCGTGAGGCAGTTGCCTCATCACTTTTAGCAAAAACCTATAGCTCTCTACATTGGCGCAACCTCCCATTTCTTTTAACAGGGGTTGCAAGGTTGCAATCAAATGAAGAGGATGTAAGCCCTTTGCAGGCCCCACAAAAAAGTTGGGTACATAATTTCCTATCTCCATTTGGTCATGATCGTACTCAAACCAAACATTACTAATGTGTGGTTTTAGTAGTTCCAACCAATCACTACTAAAGGAATTTAAACCGTTGTAGAAAGGACTGTTATCTAAATAGCAATTTGCTTGAACGCCCCATTTTGCTAACTCTTCCGGCTTGTGTACGCAGAAAAGAAAATCCGCTTCGCTTGTTTCTGACAATGGAATTTCAAAACCCCAGAATGAGCTCAAATCTTCCGAAAAGGCATCAGTAAAAGTTATAATGTTATCCAGTGTGGACGGGTTGACAAACAAATCACCTAGCACAGCCTGGTGGCTTGCAAGCAAACCACCAAGCGTAGCATGTGATTTTTCAATATCAAATAATTGTTTGGGCATAGTAGAAATGAAAAGTACACCCTGGGGTGCCTTGTCCTACTAGTTCTTATCCCAATACGCCTGATTACCTTCTGGCGATTTGTTCCAATAGGCTGAATCAGAACCTGAATCCTCGCCTCCAGTATCAAGGTAGCATTGATAAATTTCGTGGATTTCCTTAACCTCATCATCGGTTAGTTCCGATGTTGGAGGCATGTCATATACCACTATATCCATAGCCTCCTTTAAGGTAACATCTAATACGTTGTCGGAGTAACTGTCTTTTTCGTCTGATGGGAGAACATCCCCAATGGTAAGATCTGAATTGGCCATAATTGTTGTGTTTGATTAATTAATATTCGTAAATGTATCAAAAAATAATACTGGCAATCAGTCCCCTACTCTCATTGACTGTGGATAAATTGTAAATTGCCAGATACAATGGCATTGTTTAGAAAGGCTAAATCATCAAACAACAGCACAACCAAATCAGTAACGAATGAGCGAATTACTTAGTCAGAGTGAGAGATCGCTGATTTATAAAGAACTTGACAATAATGGGGAGGATAATCTCATCTGGAAAGTTTGCGGGCATGCCAATAATGATATTACTGAACTTGAAAATGAATTCAATATCACCAGCAACCTTGCTGTTGAAGGAGTTCGCAAGCCGGTAAAGCGAGGCGTTTTTCAAAACAAAGAGGCTTTTGCTTATCAATACTTAAATGGCTCTCCCTTATCTGAAGTCATTTCAAAGGGAGCGATGGCTCCAGGTTCCGTTTATTCCATAGCCCTAAGTATTGTACAAACCTTAAAACAACTTCATCAAAATGGGGTGTTCCATTTACGGTTGAACCCTGCCAACATTATTTACAACCCCAGAAACAAGGAAGTTTATATTATTGATTTTAGTATTGCTACTAAAGACAA
>CAXBJE010000435.1:0-3231 GCA_963975525.1 uncultured Owenweeksia sp.
AGGTGATTTGGGGAATGCCTCTCGGAATACAAATGAGTGATTACCACACCAAGGCTCAGGAAGAAAAGATTTAGACCCGTACCGAATATCCAGCGATGGCGATAACTGATGAAAATGGATTTAGAGAATGCGAATATGACTGTGATTATAGAACTGAAGGCCAGCAAGCCAATGAATACCTGAAAGGGAGTATGCGTAAAATTGGCCAGCAAAATGCCAGAGCAGAACACCAGGAAAATCCTGAAAACGGGGTAGCGTTGCCAAATCATTAGTTCGAGTTGATATGAGCTTTAGCTGCAACACAAGTACTTCTTGCGCAGCAGTCCTTCCGAATCCCCTTGTTGTGTGTGGTTATGAAAGTAATGATTTTTTTGATTGGTAGAGAGAGGCAATTCTCTGTAAAAGCTCTGTGTCCTTTGCGGCTCTGCGTTTTAGCAATAAATAATTTATGCTACCTCACCGCAGAGGCGCGGAATACGCTGAGGACCGCAGAGAATTACATTCCCTACCATGAATTATTGCTGAACAGAATATTACTCTGCGAATGCTCTGCGACCTTAGCGGCTCTGCGTTGAAGCAATAAATAATTTAGCTTACCTCAACGCAGAGGCGCGGAATACGCTGAGGAACGCGGAGAATTGCATTCCCTACCATAAATTATTTGCGGAGCCCAAATATTACTCTGCGAATGCTCTGCGACCTTTGCGGCTCTGCGTTGAAGAAAAGCGAGACACTGCAAAAGGAAGGTTTCACCCCTCCCTCACCTCAATAGCGTCAGTAGTAATTACATTGCTTTTGTTTCCGGCTTGATCAATAGCGTAGATGTCGAAGTTTACAGACTCCTTAGGCCCGGGACCTGTAAGAAACAGGTTTTGAATCAATACATTCAATTTACCCTTAATGGGTACGTTGGCACCACCCGGCACTAATTCCTGAATGCGAAACTCAAAGGGAACGTTGATGCGTTTATCCACCACAAAAAGGTTAGCGCTATCAGGATGTACACCGCCCAAATCACCATCGCCATCCTCATACTCCAAAACTATCAATAGTGAGTCTTTAAATTCTATAACCGCATTTGGACCAATACTCACCAAACTGATTTTAGGAACCGGGTCAGTGGGGTCTTCTTCTTTTTCGCAAGAAAAGAGGACCAGAAAACAGATGGGTAAAATCCACTTTTTCATGGTAAATAAAATGAGAAGTTTTCCTTCCACCAATACTGGCTTTGGTTAGATGGCATTTGTGTTGCGTTGCCATGCTCATCCTCCAAATAATAGCGGAAGTAAATAGTGGTGTTGGAACTAAACTGTGAAGTATTAAGAGTTGCTACAGTTACATTTTCCCAAAGCTTAATAACCGGAATGGATGCCATAGGAACAAAATTGTCACGACTAAGGCTAAACTCTACTTTCTGATTTTGAAGGTCGGCAGTAGCGGAAGTATCATCCTCCACATAAAATACCAGGGTGTAGGTCTGGTTAGCTCCGAGGGTCATGGCCGAGGCCCAGCCGTTTACACGATTTGTATCCACCCTATCATTATTGGCATCCAAAGCCTGATAGCCATACACTGTTGGTGGCAAGTTGGGAAAGTCTGGTAAATTGCCATTTACATCCTTAGCCCCATTGTTTATCCAGGTTTTCAACCCGTTTATCTCCTCGGTGGAAAGTGGCTTAGCGTATAAAGGCATCCGGCCCAACACTTCGTCATCAGTAGTTACGCGGTGGGTAATCCAGCTTTCATTGGCCTTTCCGGGATGTACTCGGTACGTATAGGAACCCTGATCATCATTTTTGGTAACGGGATGATAAACCAAGGAAGAATAGGTACTCTGAACTGTTCGAAAATCAGGCTCAAAACTACCATCATGACAAGTGGGATTGGCACATTTTACGGCAAACACATTTTGGTGCAAACCTTCAATAGTACTAAGACTTAACTTGCTAACCGATGTATCCGGCCCTTGCTGATCAAGAAATGGATTTTCGGCATTACTGGTTGTTTCCTTTTCGCATGACAATGCTGCAAACAGCAATGCAAAAGGTAATATGTAGAGTAGCTTTTTCATTATACAAATGCTTGGTTTAACACCCTTCCCGGTAGGCTGGTAGTCATATCTGTATCAAATCCCAAAATATTGGCGATGGTAGGCACGATATCAATGCTCTCTCCCTCTATTCCGGCAATTACTTTCCCCTGATGCACAACGTTTGGCGGGCCAGCCACCAGGCAAAATATCTCCTTGCTTTCCGGGTCTCCGTTGGTATGATCTAAAGAGGCACGGCCGTTTACATCAACAATAGAATTTGGCGTTCCATTTCTCCCTATTTCAGGGGCCACAATCAGTACCGTGTCATTTGCCAGCCCCGGAGTACTTTGGATGGTGTTCCACAAATGCCCCACAGCCCAATCGGCCCTGCGCAGGTTATTGCAGTATCCTGTAAAGTCGCTGTGAGCCACATCTACCCCAAACATGTTTACCACCATCAGCTCGGGCTTAAATTCCTTAAGAATTTCCTCTGCAAAAAAGATGTTGTACAAATCGCCACTCATATAAGAAGGCACGCCCCAAGGGTTATTTAGCTGCCCGCCTAAAGCCTTTTGAATGATATCGTCAATCCACTTGTCAATCTTAGCGGCATCTTCTAAAGTGTTTTTTATACCAGATGATGAACTTGCCGGAGCTCCAAAATTGTTATTGAAAAACTTCCGCATTTCATTTTGCTGATCTTTACTTGCTGTGGAAAATGCGGCTTTATTTAAGAGAATCTGGGCGGTATCACTATCAAAAAAATCATTTGGCGAAAGCTGGTTGGCACCATATTCTGGCCCATAACCACTTACATTGCTATAATTGAGGATAGGATAAAGGTTGTTGGTATGTGTTACCCACCAGGAGTTTAAGGCCGACATGGATGGACTATTGTGCTTACGGTACAACTCAAAAATGGTTGGTGAAGTTGGCCTTTCCAACAGACTTAAACTGTTATCGGTGTACTTTCCGGTGATAGCTGTGGTATGTCCATTAAAGTGCCCCGTGGGCCCTTGGTTATATCTGAACTCCTTATACAGGGTTCCAAAATTTTGAAGTGGGCTGCTTAGTGGAGATGGCCCCAATGCAGACATGCTTCCAGCAATATCGCTACTGATAGTCTCAGACCCATTCAACATGCTGGACATCAAATTACCATCATTTTTATGGATGCTCTCGCGGTTACGAATCCCTCC
>CAXBJE010000436.1:0-3209 GCA_963975525.1 uncultured Owenweeksia sp.
TCAATGCCTGTATATTGTTGAAAACGCCATAGTTCATAGTGCCCATTACCGAATCCCAGGTAAGTCCGCCATCCATGGTTTTTAATATGGCATTGCCATAGTACTGCCCAAAGGGAAACCAGGCCCCGCCCGCCATATAGCCCACACTGGGCGTGGGGAACGAAAAATCATTTACAAAACCTTCAAAGGGAATATCAACCGAATCCCAGCTTTGGCCGCCATTGGTGGTTCTGCGGAGGGTGCCATACTCATGATAGGTAAAACCCGTATCGACATTAATAAAATGGATGGATTGAAAATTGCCCCGTGCTAAAGAGTCAATTAAAGACCACTGGGCCTGCACTTGCCAAAAACCAAGAGCCAATAACAGGAATAGGTAATGAATTAACCGGAGCCGGATTAGGATTGAGGCTCCACCTAAGGGAGACGAAGGTAAGGGGGAAAGGGTTGCGTGCATTCTTGGAATGGGCGAAGGAATTTAGAACGACCCTTTAAAGGTGATTGGCTCCACACTACAAAAATCTCTGAAGCTCCCTTGCTTAATAAACAATTGAGGTTTTTGATTTAAGGAGAAAACCCTGTACAAATGAAAGTTTGAGCTATTCTGCTCTGAGAATTCGTTTTCGTTTTTTGAAAAGAAGAATGGGGATTCCTTGCCAAGTTTCGTTGACTTCACTTCAATGTACATGTCGCTGCCGTCCTCTCTTTTAGATAAAATGTCAAAACCGGCTCCATCATCATACTGGGCAACCCACTCCACTTTTTTGGCTAATGCTGGATTTTTTGATTTTTTCAGCCGCCATATTTCATAGTCTAAGGCGAACTTTTCACCGAGGTTTCCAATAAACTGGTTTTGCTGCTCGAGCTCCAAGTAGTTTCGTTTAAATACCGACCTCACTTTAACCTTGTTCGCTTTTTCCTCCACTTGAACTTTAGGCGCAGAAACCTGCACTTTATTAAAGTCCAATTTCTTGGAAGTATCGCCCTTTACACCCTGTGTAGAAAACAGCTCAAATTCTTGCTCTAACCATTTATTCCTATCTAGGAAATCAGCAACAGCATCCGCAAGAACTTGCTGAATATTGTAAAGTGGCACATAACCTTTGATGTATGGAAGGCCACTTTTAGCCAATACGGCACTTACATTCTGATGTTTAAACTCCACTGCACCCTTGGTGCGGTCAGGTAGTTTCTTAAGCAGGCCACGTCTAAATTCTGATTTATTAAACTTCTCTTGCTTTAACTCTTGGGTTAGCATAGAAAAGTAGTCCTGCAATAGCAGACTGATTTCAGTTTGATTCCAATCCATGGCAACGAATATAGCTAAAGGCATATTCCTTTTTGGCATACCAGTTTAAGGGAACTACTATTGCTTCCAAAAGCAATGAATATATTATTTGACTACTTGTACCGTGACGCTGGAAACAACAAACTATATGGATCTGTAATTTTTAGGGGTCTCTCTAATCTTCCTATTCACATCATGTTAAATGAGGTCGAAACTTACCTTTATCAGCGAATCTATTTTATTCCAGAGTTATTAGGCGTGCCTAGGCTTAAGTTTGAAAAATATAATGAAGATCTTGATCACATTTGGCATGAATTCGACAGTATATCAAAAACTACACGTCCTTTAATGGACAATCGAGACTTCTCAGAAATAATAAATTCCTTGAAGCATAAGCCTCAATTCCTCATATCGCAAGAAGAGTTTGAAGAAATTGAAAAAAGCCTAACCCAATAGCTTTTTCAAATCTTCATTTCAGGTTTGGTGTCTTTGCCTTTTATCTTGCTCATGTTATAAGAGCGCACTCCCGGCTCATGTACATCGGCCATATTCACACATTTACTAATTGCTAAGCTACAGGGTCAGAAAAAGTTCTCAAAACAACTATTTTAGTCGCCCTATAAATTAGAACTATTGAAAACCCTGTTTACCCTTCTTTTTATTTCGGTTCAGTTACTTGCCTTTGGGCAGAGTGATGATATGTACGAGGGCGAAGTGCTGAATTTCGCTTCGGTAGACATCCCTCCCGTTACCACCTTTTGCCAGGAGGAGCTGGGCGATTTTAAGCAATGCTTTAATAATAGTATGCTTCATCATGTGGAGGAGCATTTTAAACTTCCGGCCGTAGCAGAGGAAGCAGGCTTTAGCGGCCGCGTATTTATCAGCTTTATAGTGGAGAAGGATGCCAGGGTAAGTCACATAAAAATTGAACGGGGCGCGGCCTATACCGCTGACATCGAAAACAGCGAGGAAATGGCCGCTGCCATGTGCATCGACAAGGAAGCCATACGGGTAGTGCAGGCCCTAAAGTTTATTGCCCCCGCCACTGTTAATCGTCAACCGGTACGGATGGCTTACATCATCCCTATTAACGCAGTTCCAAAAACATCTAAAAACTAAACAACCCCATTTTTATGAAAACCATTTTCGCTTTTACCCTTTGCCTGTTTGCTTTTGGGGCTTTTGCTCAGGAAGAAGCTATTGTAAAACGGAATGAGAATAGCGATGTATTTAATTTTGCGGTTGTAGAAACTGTACCCGTAATAGAGGGGTGTGATTCTGTAAACCAAGGAGATCAGGCCGAGTTAAGAAATTGCTTTACAACAAACTTAAGTAGGCATGTCTCCAAATATTTTCAATATTCCGAATCTGCCAGAAGGCTAAGTGTTGAAGGCATAATATACCTGACATTCATAGTTTCAGAAAAGGGAGAAATAGAAAATGTAGAAGTTGTAAGAGGGATACAACGTAATTATGCATCTGGAACCAAAGCTGAAAAGAGAGCAGCAAAAGAATTGGAGGATGAGGCTATTAGAGTAATAAGACTCATAGAAATTAAAAAACCCGCCAGCCAACGCGGTGAACCTGTACGCATGAGTTTTACTATGCCCATTAATGCCAAACTTGGCTAATACCAAAAACACTAACCCCTATGAAAACCATTTTTGCCTTCATTCTCACACTAGTATTAACTCCAGCATTTTCACAAATAGATAGCATTGCTACTTCTCCTGAAAAAGAAGTCCTAAACTTTGCTGTTGTTGAAAAAATACCGGTTGTACGAGGTTGTGCCAATTTATCGAGTTCAACTCAGGAAGATCAGCGGGAATGTATGCAGCACCATATTGCAAAGCATGTTGGCGATAATTTCACCTTTCCTGAAAATGCTCGAAAAAGGGGGATACAGGCCAAAATTTATGTT
>CAXBJE010000437.1:0-3188 GCA_963975525.1 uncultured Owenweeksia sp.
CTTCTTTGACAAGAGGCCATAATTAGGCAACAAGTAATAATGTAGATTATCCTATTCATAGTAGTTAGTTTAAAATTCTAGTCGGGCATCAATTCTTTCAAATGATTGGCCATTTACCGGCAAGGCATCACAAAGTATAACGGCCATATTCCCGTTTGCCATTTTGCGTACATGTATGTATTGCTTTTCAGCGATAAAATGCTGAAATCCCTGCACGGGACCTGAGTTGTCGGTTACATACGCAAACGCCTCGCCCTCACTACCATCTTGAATATAAAATGAGTTTATATAGGTGGCATTAGCATCAGGTTTTTCGGGGTGGTCAAACAAAATGGTTAAATAACCTCTGCTTGATTTTCCACGCACATAGTAGTTACCTCCACTTAAGCCTTGGGTAACTTCATTAAAGTTGAAAATAAATTTTGTAGGCCAATCCATAGAGTTGGTCTTTGGCGAACAATTAAAGGAAACAGGCTGCACTTCCACATACCTTTCTTTGGTAATTTTTGTGCTATCTGCCCGGTATGCTTCAATGGTATAAATGCCGGCATCAGATGCTCTGGCTGACTGGGTTTCAAAAGCGTATCCATCTTTCCACTCTCCCTTTGGTGTTTTAAAACGGTAGGTATAATCAGGATTTAGCCGCTCCACCCACACATAAAGCCGTTCACCAATTTTTACAGGTTCGTTACTTGTAAGGGTTGCTTTTTCCATAGCTTCTTCCTGCTTCTTTTTTTCACAAGACAAAAGAAGGACTACTAAAGGCAAAATAAGGAAGTAACTTTTTTTCATAGGAAGAGCTAAAATGGGTTAACATCTGACGCAAATAAAAAGCTAATTGCCCAATGTTTAATTGAGCACCAAATGTTTTTTACCTTAAACTGAAATTTAATGATGGGAATATGAATGTGTCCATTACCTACAAACTTGCAGACAAGGAGGATTTACCAGCCCTTATTGAAGTTGGCGACCAACTTTTTGACAACCCTATAAAACCCGAACGGGCAACTGAATTCCTAGATGATCCAAGGCATCACCTCATCATTGCCTACGCAAATTCACATATAGTGGGGATGGCTACCGGCTTTCATTATGTTCATCCTGATAAAGATCCGGCTCTTTTTGTGAATGAAGTGGCTGTATTAGATGAATATCAAAACCGGGGAATTGGCAGAGAACTGGTGAAACGTTTACGTAAACATGCAAAACAAATTGGTTGTACCGAAGCCTGGGTGGGCACTGAACAGTCAAATGTTGGCGCTCGCAGAGCCTACTCCGCAGCTGGCGGCACAGAAGATAAAGAACCATTTATTCTTATTGAGTTTCCACTGTAAGCATCCTATAGGTTTTCAGCGTTCTGCGGATTTGTCCAAAATTTAGATTCCGCCCTAATTCCAAAAAACAGGCACAATCCTTTTGGAATAGCCCGCTCACCTCAACCCTACCTTTTATCTTTGATCAAAATTTACTTCATGAAAGAACAGAAAAAATATATCGAGCAACATAAAGATCGTTTTGTAGAGGAGTTAAAGGAGCTACTTCGCATCCCTAGTATATCCGCAGACTCAAAGTATAAAGATGATGTGATGAAAGCTGCAGATGCTGTGGGTAAGCATCTGAAAAAGGCTGGTGTAGATAAAATGGAAATTTGCCCAACGCCTGGCTACCCTATTGTGTACGGAGAAAAAATAATTGACCCTGCATTGCCCACCGTTTTGGTTTATGGTCATTATGATGTGCAGCCACCAGACCCTATGAACCTTTGGGAAACTGAACCTTTTGACCCCGTGGTTCGTAAAACTGATATTCACCCGGAAGGAGCCATTTTTGCCCGCGGTGCTTGTGATGACAAAGGCCAGATGTACATGCATGTAAAGGCCCTTGAGGTGATGAACGAAACCAACACCTTACCCTGTAACGTAAAGTTTATGATTGAGGGCGAAGAAGAAGTTGGAAGTAAAAACCTGGGCTGGTTTGTAGAGCGCAACCATGACAAATTAAAGTGTGATGTTATCCTTATTTCGGATACCGGAATGCTATCAAAAGAAACACCTTCAATTACCACTGGCTTGCGCGGATTGAGCTATGTGGAGGTAAAGGTTACTGGGCCAAATCGCGATTTGCACTCAGGTTTATATGGTGGTGCAGTGGCCAACCCCATCAACATCCTTACGCAAATGATTGCCTCACTGATGGATGAAAACAATCATATTACCATTCCTGGATTTTATGATAATGTAGATGAGCTTTCTGCTGATGAAAGAGCAGAAATGGCCAAAGCTCCTTTTGATGTTGAGAAGTACAAAAAAGCCCTGGACCTTGGTGATATTCATGGTGAGAAAGGATACTCCACTATGGAGAGGAATTCTATCCGCCCAACTTTAGATGTAAACGGTATTTGGGGAGGTTACACTGGTGAAGGAGCCAAAACAGTTATCGCTTCTGAGGCTTTCGCCAAGATTTCTATGCGTTTGGTGCCACATCAAACCCCGGATGAAATCACCGAGAAGTTTACCAAACATTTTAAGAGCATTGCTCCGGCTTCGGTAAAAGTGGAGGTAACACCGCACCATGGTGGCGACCCCTATGTTTCTCCTACCGATGACAGAGGATACTTAGCCGCCAGCAAGGCTATGGAGGAAAGTTTTGGCAAAAAGCCAATTCCGGTGCGCAGTGGTGGTAGCATACCCATCGTGGCCCTGTTCGAGCGCGAGCTTAAAGTGAAATCTATTTTACTTGGTTTTGGATTGGATAGTGATGCCATCCACTCACCCAATGAGCACTATGGGTTGTGGAACTACTACAAAGGAATTGAAACTATTCCATTGTTTTATAAGCACTTTGCGAAGGGATAACAAAAAGATAATCACCTAAAACAAAAGGACTCTGACTTAAAGTTAGGGTCCTTTTATGTTTTAAAATGACTTTAAATCAAAAAGATAAAAATTCCACGCTGGAGTCTCCAGCGTGGTTTCAATCTCGTCCACGGCATACCAGGGTGAGAGATCCTCGTTAGAGGGATTCTTTACAATGTGAACACTTTGAGCCGGCATGTAGCTTTGCGCCAGCATAAACATCTTTGAGCCCTTTTCATTCTCGGCTACATCAATCACCAACATAGCGTGGCCGGGACTTCCACCCTGAATAAACACATCACCAATTTCAAGGTCTACTACTCTGTTTGGCTT
>CAXBJE010000438.1:0-3175 GCA_963975525.1 uncultured Owenweeksia sp.
GGGTTTATACCTATCAATTAGAGTCCCCGCTGCACAACTGCCACAATCAAATTCGGGAGTATTGCCAAAGCGTGGATGTACCATGTACAATTTCCAAAAAAATAAATCCCTCCGAAATTGAGGATAAGATTGATTACATACTGGCCATAAAGTGGAGGTTTATGATAGGGCAAAATGAGTTGGACCTCCTTGGCGCCCGGTTGATTGTATTTCACGCAAGTCTGCTTCCAAAATATCGTGGGTTTGCACCTGTGCAGTGGCCTTTATTAAATGGCGAGAAGCAATCTGGGGTAACCATGTTTTTTGCTGCCGATGAGGTGGATTCAGGTGACATCATTGGTCAGAAAAGTTTTGAAATACTTGACTCTGATTGTGCAGCTGATGTGGATCAAAAAGTGGAGGATACGCTGGTTAAGCTTATTGAAGAACAGGCTCCAAGTTTGGCTGGAGATAACCTTAAGCCAATACCCCAAAATCATAGCGAAGCCACTTATGCCATTTGGCTCAATGAGGCCGATGGTCATTTAGATTGGAGTCAATCTGCTAAACAAAACCTAAATAGAGTAAGAGCTTTTGGATATCCGTATAGCGGGGCTTATGCTATTTACAATGGAGAAAAAATAATAATTGAAAAGGCGGAAGTAGTAAAAGCGGCACGTACTTATGTTGGAAGAATTGTAGGCAAGGTTGAATCGTTTGAACCGGATGGAGCCGTAAACGTACTTTGTGGAGAAGGCATTTTACGCATTTTACAACTAAGAGGTGAACAGAATGAATTAGTTTCGCCACGCCAAATAATCAAGAACCTAAAGTCTAGATTAACTTGATAAAACCCACCATACTTCGCACAGCTGCAGGTGCTCCTGTTGCTCCTTCTGTAATTAAGGCCATAAAGGAAGCCATTGATGTAAACCTTGTGGTTACTGATATATCTTCAATGTCTTCAGGTTTCCATTTTGCAGATCAACATGAAATTGTACCTCGTGTTGATAACCCCGGGTATTTGCAGTCCATATTTGATTTGTGTAAAAAGCATTCGGTAAACATTTTTTGGCCCGATCTGGATGAAGAGCTTTTGCTAATGGCTGAAAACAAATCCGAATTTGAAAAAATGGGTGTAAGGTTATTATTGTCTGATGCCGATACCCTAAGGATTTGTGGAGATAAATATTTCACATTTGAGGCCTTAAAGGGATTTGGAGTTCCTGTTCCTGAATCCTTTATCACGACTGAAGATGCCGTTGGTAATCTGTCTTTTCCAATGCTGTTAAAGCCTCGCCAGGGAAGGGGAAGTGTTGGCGTTACTATTATTAATAATCATGCTGAATTGCAGGACGCTTTCAACAGCATTGAGAATCCCATAATTCAGGAATTTCTTCCCGGTAAGGAATATACCATTGACGCACTTTCTGATATGGACGGTAAATTCCATTACTGTTCCATTCGCCAGCGTGTTAGCACGGACTCTGGAATATCTGTAAAGGGAGAAACAGTAAGCGATAAAAAACTTGAAGCATTTGTTGAGAGTGCTTGTAATGAGCTAAAACTTAAAGGCCCTTCTTGTTTTCAGTGCAAGGAAGACCCTAACGGAGTTTTTAAGTTTATCGAGATAAACCCACGAATAGCCGGCACTTCCATACTTTCTGAAAAAGCAGGTGCGCATGTTATTACTGATTCAGTAAGGGTTGCGATGGGAGATGAGCCAAAGGGCAATGCCAACTTTAAGGCAGGTTTTAAAATGACCAGATATTGGTCTGAAATATTTGAAGGGTAGAGTATGAAGATCCTCTTTTGCCACGATCATAGGTTCTATAAAAAAGGTGACGAGGTGTACACCGCAGGTAATCTATATTTGGAAAAGTGGCAGGAATACCTTGCTTATGCCGATCAAATAACAGTGCTGGCACGCAGAGATCCATTTCCAAAAGAAGGTGGTAATAATCTGCGATTGTCATCTGGTGAGGGCGTTCGCTTTCACTTTTTACCAGACTTGTTTAACCCAAAGTACAGATTGCTGCAGAGAAGGAAAATTTTGCAGAAAATAAAAAATGAAGTTACTGAAGCCGATTTTGTAATTGTTAGGCTTCCAAGCGAAATAGGAAGTTTTGCAGCCAAGGAAGCTATCCGCCAAAACAAAAAGTGGATGGTGGAAATGGTGGGTTGCCCCTGGGATAGTTTTTGGAACTTTGGTTTTAAAGGAAAATCGCTGGCTCATTATATAACCAATCGCACCAAACGCCTGGTAAAACAAGCTCCTTCAGTTATGTATGTAACGTCTCAATTTTTGCAGAGCCGTTATCCAACCAATGGAAAGCAGATAGGGGTATCTGATGTTGAGCTAGCAGCTGTAAATGACAGTGTGCTTTCGAATAAAATTAATCACATTACCAATTCTGACTCACTTAACATAGGCTTTGTTGGTTCGCTTGATGTAGATTATAAAGGCCTTGATGTATTACTAAAGGCCGTATCTCAGGTAAAAAGTCGGTTACCCCATTTACACGTTAAGGTACTTGGTAAGGGTGATACTTCTAAATGGGAGAGCTTTTTAGAAGAGCATAATGTTGTTGAAAACACTGAGTTCTTGGGCACTCTGCCATTCGGGAAAGCCGTGTTCGATTTCTACGATTCTCTTCATCTTTTTGTGCTACCATCAAAGCAGGAAGGCTTGCCACGGTCTTTAGTTGAAGCAATGAGCAGGGCAAACCCGTGCCTAGGATCAAATGCGGGGGGCATTCCGGAATTGCTGCCAGCTAAATGGATTCACAACAAAGGTGATGTAGAACAATTGGCTCAACATTTACTGGACATTTTGGCGGATAAGGAGACTATGATAGAAGCGGCCACAGCCAATTTTGAAAAAGGGAAGGATTTTGAGATTAAAACCCTGGAAAAGAGAAGAACAGAATTTTTGAAAAATACTATCACCAGATGAAAGTTGCACATCTGACTTCCGTGGATTTAGGGGCTTTATTTTTATTACCGCAATTAGAGGCGGTTTTAAATGAAGGGCACGAGTGCCACATTATTTGTGGCGATGGCCCTAATGTGGCCATGTTTAAAGAGAAGGGGTTTATCGTGCACCTGCTCGATATGACAAGGGATATAAGTCCCAGGCAGGATTTTAAGCTCTTGGGGTTTTTACGAAAGTTGTTTAAAAAAGAGCAGTTTGACA
>CAXBJE010000439.1:0-3167 GCA_963975525.1 uncultured Owenweeksia sp.
CTAAACATGGTTGCCGAAGGCTATTATGCTACCAAACTGGTACACATGATTGCTGATAAAAAAGAGGTGAAAATGCCTATTACCAAGGCCGTGTTTAAGGTTTTGTATGAGGGAAAAAATCCTAAAAAGGTAATGCTGAAGCTTACAGAAAAGTTGGACTAGAAACTAATGAACATGCCTTGGTGAAGATTTGGACTGAATTTACCCCACTTACTCATTTTAAATCGCTTGAACGTTTTTGGGGTTCTACATTTGACTTGATACTCCAATTCAACTCAGCCTTTTTGACCAAGTTTTTCTCGATATTATTCCTTTTGCTGGGCTACACTTCACTGGCGGCCCACGATACGCTTGTCCTCTCAAAATTTAGCGGAGATGAGCTGGTTGAGAACTATGCCGACTATGCCACTTACAAACAGGAAAAGGACTTTAGCTATTTAATTTTTAAAGATCATAAACCCTCGTCAGTTTCGCGCGACAGTGCCATTTTCATTCGGTTTTATGTTTCCAATGATTTCAATACACCCCAAACTATATACATCCATCTTAACCAAAATGAGTATTGGGAGCTGGTGGATAGGGATGCTGAAGGCAAAGTAAAATTGGCTCGTGCCGGATATCTGGAAAATCGCTCGTGGTTGGATGTTCCCGATGAAAAGTATGTTTTTGACCTTGAATTGAAGCCAGGTGAAACACGCAGCGTTTTATTGAAAACATACAATGTTAGTACCCGCAGAAGCTATGTGCAGTATGTACGAGTAAAGTCAGAAAGTGAGCATTACAAGAGTCTTTCAGAAACTGCAGCTGATGGACTTGTAGGATATTCCATTTCAGTGTTTTTTCAAGGAGCCGTATGGATAATGATGCTGTATATGTTTCTGCTCTATTTTCAAAACAACAGAGATAGAACCTACCTGTACTACGGCCTCTATATGTTTTGTGGAATGTATTATCTGATACAAAAAATTGCGGGGGACGGCCCGTTTTTCTTTGTGTTTGGCGATAATGCCATTATCAGGCACTTGCTAAATGAACCATTTCAATGGTTGATTTACATTTTTTACAACCTATTTGTAATGTCTTTTTTAGAGATTGAGAAACACTCTAAGAAACTTTATAAAGCACTTAAGGTAATTAACATTGCGTACTTGGTGTACATGCTGTGTGAGTTGACATTTATGCTTCTCACGTTTGATAAAGTGACACAGGCGTATTTGTTTTTATTCTCCAAAATTGCCGTGGTTTTAGTTGCTGTTGTAATTATTGTGGAGGTTGTTAGGAAGGTACGTACAGCACTGGTGCCTTACATTGTGTTTGGTTCATCATTCTTTTTACTTTTTACACTTACCTCCATGCTATATAGTATTGGGATAAGCTGGTTGCCCAAAACCGGTTTGTATCCCATCAATTTTATGCAGATTGGAATAATGCTGGAAATGCTGTGCTTTTCGCTTGGACTTGGTAAACGCATATTTATGGTGGCCCGAGAAAAGGAAAAACTCCAAAAGGCATACATTGACCAGTTGATTAGAAATGAAGAAATTATTCAGTTAAGCAATCAGGAGCTATCAGTACAGGTAAATGCACGTACTTCCGAAATACTGGATAAAACAAGAGAACTTGAACGGGAGAGGGAGGAAAAACTGATGGCGAAATATGAAAAGCAGCTTACGGAGAGTGAGATGAGTGCACTTCGCCTGCAGATGAATCCCCACTTTATTTTTAACGCCTTAAACTCTATCAGGTACTACATATTAAAGGAAGACTCTGAAAAGGCTTCCGATTATATTACCTCCTTCTCCAAGCTGCTACGCATGATTTTGCAGCACAGTAAACAAACATCTGTTAAACTTTCTGAGGAGCTCGAGGCTTTAAATCTGTACCTTGAATTTGAAAGACAACGGTTTGAAGAAAAGTTTGAATTCACCATAAACATAAGTGATGATATTAGGCCTGATGCACTAAACATACAGCCAATGATTATCCAGCCTTTTTTAGAGAATTCTATTTGGCACGGAATAATGCATATGGATGACTCTGGCCACCTTTTGGTAGATATTAGCTTACATGACAGCAACACGCTGAAGGTGATAATTGAAGATGATGGCATTGGGCGTGAGGAATCAAAAAAAATAAAGGGCGAGCAACATCAGACGTATAAATCAATGGGGATGCAAATAACCAGAGACCGCCTAAAGCTTATGGAAAAGTTGCAGCATGGTGAAACAGGTTATGACGTTGAAGACCTTGTGGACGATGATGGAAACCCTAAGGGAACTAGAGTGATTATTAAAATCAAACTGAAATGATACGAGCTGTAATTGTAGATGATGAAAAGCACTGTTCAGAGTCATTAAAACTGCTGGCAGAAAAGTACGTGGAAGGAATTAGTATAGTGGCCGAAATTAACGACCCTATATTAGCCATTGATGTTTTGGAAGCGGAGAAGCCCGACCTGTTGTTTCTGGATATTGAAATGCCAAAGATGAACGGCTTTGAGCTACTAAAGCAGCTGGAGCTGGATGACCTGGATATAATTTTTACCACGGCTTATGATGAGTTTGCCATTGAAGCCTTTAAGGTGAGTGCCATTGATTATTTGCTGAAACCCATAGAGCGGGAGCAGCTGGTAAATTCTGTGGCCAAATTCAAAAAATATAAGGATGATAAAGATTTTGGCGAACGCTTCAGGATTTTCCTGAGCCGCTATGGAAGTCAGGCGCCACGTGTACTTGGTAAAATTGCCCTACCAACCCAGGAAGGTTTTGAGTTTATTAAGCAAGAGGATATCATCCGCTGCGAAAGCGATAGCAACTACACCACAGTAGTACTGGAAACCGAAAAAAACATTGTTGTTTCGCGCACCTTAAAGGATGTGGAAAGTATGCTAGATCCCGATTCGTTTGTACGGGTACACCATTCACATTTAATTAACCTGAGACATATCCGCAAGTACCACAAGGGTAGTGGTGGCGTAATTGTTATGGATAATGGGGATAATGTAAGTGTAAGCCGAAGCAAAAAATCAGAATTTTTGGATAGGATTTAGGAAACACAACCTTTTTTGTAAAATGCGGTTAAGCCATTAAACTTTTCGATTGAAAATATTTATCCGCATTGTTTTAATCCTGGCTGGCCTGTTTTTAATGCTATGGCTGGCTTTTTCA
>CAXBJE010000440.1:0-3157 GCA_963975525.1 uncultured Owenweeksia sp.
CGCACTGTGCGGAAACATCGCCTATGGGAGGTTTTTCTGGTAAAGAAGCTGGATTTTGGCTGGGAAGAGGTTCATGAAATTGCAGAACAGCTGGAGCACATTCAGTCTACCAAACTAACCAACAAACTTGACGAGTTTTTGGGCTATCCTAAGTACGATCCTCATGGTGACCCAATACCTGACTGGAATGGGATTTTCCCAAACCGAAGCGATCAAACATTGACGGAGTGTGCAGTTGGAGACTTGGTAATTATGAAGGGTGTAAAGGATACAGACCCGGAATTTTTGAAATATCTGAAAAAAGTAAAACTTACCCTTGGAAATCAGGGTACACGAAAAAGAAGGCTATGATAATTCAATGCATATAAAACTAAGCAACGGCACTGGGCTAAGCCTAAGCACTCAAGTAAGCAGCAATTTATATGTAACCAAGAAATAAAATGGTGATTGGGCTTATATGGGAGGTGTGCCAAAGCGAGATCACCCCACTTCCCCCTCGAGGGGGGAAACGCGGCTGTCAGCCTGAGTGCACCGAATGATTTCGGGGCGTATCGAAGGGTGCGGGACTTAACCAAATTGAAAATAAGAAATGAAAAAAATACTTTTTGCCATCATAGGGGCTCTTACGCTAACCGCCTGTTCAGAAACTACCGAAAAGGAAACATTGATAGTTTGCACCACAGGTATGATAGGTGACGCTGTGAAACACCTTATGGGCGATAGCGTAAAAGTAGAAGTGCTGATGGGGCCAGGAGTGGATCCCCATTTATATAAAGCCACACAGGGCGATATCACTGACCTCAACAATGCGGATGTTATCATCTACAACGGACTTCACCTGGAAGGTAAAATGGTGGAGATATTTGAAAAGCTTAGTAGACTTAAAACCACTATTGCTGTTGGAAATCAACTAGACAAGAGGAAACTCATCAACAATACAGACTTTGTGGGTGCAGAAGATCCACACATTTGGTTTGACGTTGCCCTTTGGAGTGAGGCAATTACCAGAGTTGCTAAAGAGCTGCAACAACAATTCCCTGAAAAGGAGAAAACAATTACATATAATCTGGAGGTATACCAAGCCGAACTTAAGGAGCTTGATGATTTCGCACGCAGCCAGATAGCTACTATTTCAGATAGCCAGCGCGTGATGATTACCGCCCATGATGCCTTTAAATATTTTGGAAAAGCCTATGGCATGGAAGTGCGCGGTTTGCAGGGCATAAGTACTGCAGCAGAGTATGGTTTACAAGATGTTTCCGAGCTGGTTAAGTTTATTGCCGACCATAAGATCAAGGCCATTTTTGTGGAGAGCTCTGTTCCCAAGAAGTCCATAGAAGCTGTGATTGAAGGATGCAGGGAAAGAGGCCATGATGTGAAGTTAGGTGGCGAGTTGTTTTCAGATGCCATGGGCTCCGAAGGCACCCCCGAAGGAACTTATATGGGGATGGTGAGGCATAATGTGAATACGATAACCGGGGCGCTGAGGTAGTTGTAAGGATTAAACGTTGAAGGTTCAATGTTGAAAGTTGATCGAAAAACATTGTAATTGAAACGTGAATCCCCCTGTGGAAGGGTTAGGGGGATGAAAAGTAAAGCATCGCTCCCCTTCGCCCTACTTCGACTGCGCTCGGCACAGGCTCAAAAGGGGGATGCGCTGCGCTGAAACCCCAGAGGGGTGAAATACCAATAGCCCTCGGTGTTAGCCGAGGGTATAAATAAAAATCCACCTAAGGATTTTGGCGTGTGTTTTTGAATAAAACCATGACAAAATTTAATAGACGAATAAAAAATATTATGGACATCAGACCCGAAAAAACCGCAATAGAGGTACACAACCTCACCGCCAGCTACAACCGCAATCCGGTGCTGTGGGACATTGACTTTAGTCTGCCGCAAGGCCAGCTCATTGGCATTGTAGGCCCCAATGGCTCGGGTAAAACAACTCTTCTACGAAACATGATGGGATTGATGAAACCCGACAGCGGCTACGTAAACATGTTTGGCAAAAAGCTGGATGATGTGCGCGAAAGGGTAAGCTATGTACCTCAGCGCGAAACAGTAGATTGGGACTTCCCCGCCAATGTGATGGACGTGGTGCTGATGGGCCGCTATAGCAAAAGCAACCTCTTTAGGCGGCTTTCCAAAAAAGACAGAGATATTGCCACAGAAGCACTCGAAAAGGTAAACATGCTCCCTTATGCCAATCGCCAGATTTCACAACTTTCGGGAGGGCAACAACAGCGCGTATTCATTGCACGCTCTCTGGCGCAGCAAGCCGATTTATACCTGATGGACGAACCTTTTGTGGGTGTAGATGCCGCTACGGAAGAATCCATCCTCACCCTGCTTTCAGAAATGAAAAAAGAGGGCAAAACGGTTGTAATAGTTCACCACGACTTGCAAACCGCTTACGAATATTTTGATTGGATAGTTTTATTGAACACCCGTTTAGTGGCCAGCGGCCCTAAGCAAGAAGTGTTTGAAACGGAGCTGTTACAAGAGGCGTATGGCGGCCGTCTTACCGTGTTATCACGCATTGGCGACCTTATGGCGAAGAAAGACTTCCCAATCCGCGAAAGCGAGTTTAAAGAAAAAGAAGGACCGGGCGATGGAAGAGCTTCTTGAGTTTTTAAGCTTTAGCAACCCCAATGTGCGGGTGGTCACTTTTGGCACCATGTTTATTGGCATGAGTGCTGCCATGGTGGGCACCTTTGCCTTTCTGCGCAAGCGTTCCCTTATCGGGGATGCTATAGCCCACGCCATTTTACCGGGCATCGCAATTTCATTTATGGTTACCCAAAGCAAAAGCCCTTACATCCTTATGTTTGGAGCGCTTATTAGCGGATGGGCTGCCATGTTGCTAATTGAATCCATTTCTAAACATTCCAAACTAAAACCCGATACCGCCATTGGTTTGGTGCTCAGCGTATTTTTTGGGATTGGGATTTTATTCCTCACGCACATCCAGCATTCCGGAGCAGGCAATCAGGCGGGGCTCGATCAATTCCTTTTCGGGAAGGCGGCCTCTATGACCAAAGATGATTTGCTGGCCTATTCCGTAGTGGCAAGTTTACTACTACTTGTGGTATTCTTCCTTTTTAAAGAATTTAAGCTAATCAGCTTTAACGCGGAGTTTGCCCGCATTTCGGGGTTG
>CAXBJE010000441.1:0-3144 GCA_963975525.1 uncultured Owenweeksia sp.
GAAGGTGTTCTGAGGGTAAACGTCCCACTCTGTGGCTCCAATGGTCCAATCCTTTTGGCCGTTGGTAATTCCATTTTTTCTAACAAGAGTAAATTCTGAAGTAGCTCCGGTGCCAACTGTCCAATTAGTTCCGGGGTCAACCCCTACAACTCCGATAATATCTACTGTATCGTTATTGATAGTATCCCAAAGGAATACAGCATCATCTCCATTGAAATTTACAACACTTGGAAAACCAAAAGTTGTATCTGCTGCAGCTATTACGGTAGGGTCTGCAGCATTGTTTGCGATAACATAAACATCACCTGAAGCTACTGTACCTGAAAGTACAAGCTCAGTAGTGTTTGGACCACCGTTGCTAGACATCACTACTTTATAACCTGAAAGGTTAAGTGAGGTGGCAGAAGGGTTATAAATTTCAAGGGCTTTGTGGTTGCTGCTACCTTCAATGTACTCAGAGAAAAATGGCTTAGTACATGGCACAGCCGGAGCTGATACACAGCTAGAAGTGTGAGCGCCAATAAAGGTAAAAGTATTTTGTGGGTGTACATCCCACTCGGTTGCACCTATAGCCCAATCTCTCTGCCCTTTGGTGATAGAGTTTTTTCTAACCAAGGTAAACTCAGATGTAGCTCCAGTACCTACTGTCCAATTTGTTCCCGGATCAACCCCTACTATACCGATGATATCAACTGTATCATTATTTATGGTATCCCACAAAAACACGGCATCATCTCCATTAAAGTTAACCACACTTGGGAAACCAAAAGTAGTATCAGCAAGAGATAAAACTGAAGCTGGCATGGCATTGTTGGCAATTACATATACATCACCTGAGGCAACGGTACCAGACAATTTTAGAGTTGTTGTATTTGGACCACCATTGGTTGACATTACCACCTTGTAACCTGAAAGATTAAGTGCTGTAGCCGATGGGTTATAAATTTCCAACGCCTTGTTATTACCAGTTCCTTCGATGTACTCAGAGAAGAAAGGCTTGGTACATGAAACCAAAGGTGGTTGCACAGCGGTAACTGTTACCGTACCTGTCATACTACCAGAATGTGGATCACACTGATAGCTATAAGTACCGGCTACTGTAAAGGTGTGCGAAAAAGTCCAGCTTGAACCCACTGTATTTGGGCCGAAACCCGCAGGATTACCTGGAAAAGCAGTTAGAGAACCATTTACATTATGGCTTCCGCTTGTAATAGTCCAAACCACGGTATCGCCTTGCATAATGGTAAGCGAACTTGGGGTAAATGCAAAACTGGCCACATTAACGTTGTGCACAGTGGCGCTTGCTGTTAGGCTCAGCAAACCGCTAAATGCAGCCAAAAAGAATAATTTTAATTTCATTTTCAATGAGGTTTTTATTTGCGGCAAAAGTACCAAATACATCCGAGGCAAAAACAGAGTAACGTTAAGCCAATGTTAAATGAAAAATCCCCTCAACGCATTTGCATTGAGAGGATTGTATAATATAGACTACGGCTTGTTGTTACCTGAAGTTATAAGTATAACTGATTGAAAACTCTGTTCCCGGGCTTAATCTGCTAAAAATTTGATCTTGAGCCTCATACCCTACATAAAAGCTTTCTCTGTCATCATTAAGGATGTTGGAAACCCTTAGACTTACCGTTGATCTATCATCCTTACCAAATGATTTGGATGCGGTAAGATTTAAGGAGTGAAATTGCTCCGTATAAACATCAGGATATAATCCCCCGCCTACAACTTCCAATGTTCGACCTTTTACATTGTAAAAAACCCCGAAATTCATTTTCTTCATTACATCGTCATAGGTGAGGCCTGCATTAATAATATGTGGAGCCTGCCCAGCCATGGCCCTTGTTCTTTCCACATTTTCTCCCTCTTTTTCAAAATCCTTTCGGGCATCAAACTCCACATCCGACATTTCTATTTGAGAATAAGCATAAGTATAGTTTCCACTAAAAGAAACCTTACTTAACACTGGCCCAGTAAAGCCAAGGTTTTTTCTCAACTCAAACTCCAACCCAAACACCTGACCATCGCCCACATTACGTGGCTGAAAGTTAGGGCTGGTTACAGCTTCCGGAATTCTAACCAACTCAATAGCATCATTAAACAGCTTTACAAAACCACTGAATGAGATTATTTCTCCCGGCTTCATAAATACTTCATATCTGAGGTCAATGTTATTGATTCTTGTCTCCGATAAATTCCCGTCCCAATCTCCAATCGCAAAAAGACCTCCATTAAAAGTACGATTGGTAATGGGGTCAACAATTTGAGCAAACGACAACTCCTTAAATGAAGGTCTTGCAATAGACCTGAAGTAGCTAAACCTTAGGTTTTGGTTTTCTTTTACCGCATAAATAATGTTGGCAGATGGAAAAAGATCCAAAGACTCCAACACCTTATCATTATCCAACACATTTCCACCAGCACCTGTTGCACCTTGCTGATCGCGACCCGTGTGTTTCTGTACAAAGTTTTCTGCCCTTAGCCCCAAAACAACTTTTAAGAGTGTAGATGGAGATGCCTCAACAGATACATAGGCACCCGTATTTTGTATAGAAGATGTGTATTGGTTTGGATTTGGATCACCATTGGCTGAGTTGTAGTACAAGTTTCCATCAGGAAACAATCGATCATTTGTAAGGATATTATTTGGGTTACCATCATAATCCGGCTGAGCCCCAAAAGACTGTAAATCAAAACTCAGAATATTAAAATCACGCTGCTTATAAACATGACTGGCCCCAAATTTCAATTTTGCCTCCCTTTCAAAAAGGGTAAAGTTTCTTTTAAGGTTTACTTGTCCTACCACGTTCACCTCATTTAAAAACCTCCAAATACGATAAGGGTTTCCACCCGCCCCTGCATTAAACACCGAGTCTCCCTGAGGGGTAATTGTAAAGGCGGTTCTTCTTAAGTCTGGCTCATCAATGTTGGAGAAAGTTGGAGAAAGTTTCCAATCCAACACCCACTTTTCTTCCTTTGTATGATGCTCACCACTCAATAAAACATTGGTAAGCCCACGCTCAGCATAACTTAGGTTGTTGGAGTAAGCCTTATAACCGGACTGTCCAACAGCGTTATTACTGTTATCAATTTTAAACTGTCCGGCAGCGCTCTCGCCATTTTGCAAATGCATAA
>CAXBJE010000442.1:0-3128 GCA_963975525.1 uncultured Owenweeksia sp.
CTCCAAATGAAATCATAATATCGGAACTGGCTTGAGCTAGTGGAAAATCAGCGCTTCCCCCTTCTACAGGTGTTTTATTAGTAATATTGGACCATACTGAGGAAATTAGGAATAGAACTAAAAGTCCACGCATTCCGTAATAACTGAAGCGTTCCCACATTTCCGTAAAAAAGAGGATTGCCAAACCTATTGGATGTCCAAAAAAAGTTGGCTCTTTTTTTTCTGCTGTTGCCATAATTGCTGATTGTTTTTACTTGTTTATTTAAGGGCGGGCCAAAATATCAAAAAATGAGCACTAAAGATTTTCTTTAATGAAATTGGTCATCATTGTGAAAAGATGGTAGCGGGTGTTACCACCGTAAATGCCATGATTCTTATCTGGATAGATGAACAAATCAAATTGTTTGTTGGCTTGAACCAATGATTCCGTCATGCGGGTGGTGTTTTGTAAATGCACGTTGTCATCTGCACTTCCGTGGATGAGCATGTACTTGCCCTCCAGCTTTGCCACATGGTTTATTGGGGAATTGTCATCATACCCATCAGGATTTTCCTGTGGGGTGCGCATGTAGCGTTCAGTATAAATGCTATCGTAAAACCTCCAATTGGTAACAGGGGCCACGGCAATGGCCATCTTAAATACATCGGCACCTTTGGTAAGGGCGAGGCTACTCATATAGCCACCATAACTCCATCCCCAAATGCCCATGCGGTTAGCATCAATGTACGGCAGAGTGCCTAAATATTTAGCTGCCGAAATTTGGTCTTCTGTTTCCACCTTACCCAATTGCTGGTAGGTGGTGGTGCGGAAATCACGACCACGGGCACCGGTACCGCGGTTATCTACCGAGGCAATAATATATCCCTGGTTGGCCAGAGATTGATAATAGAAGTGGTTAAAACCATCATACTGGTTTTTCACGGTTTGTGAACCCGGGCCACCGTATACGAACATTAGTACAGGGTATTTTCTGGCAGGGTCAAAATCTGCCGGTTTCATTATCCAGCCGTTTAGCTCGGTGCCTTCTTCATTCTTAAACTTGAAAAACTCTTTGGAAGCCAGTGCAAAACCTTCAAGCCTTTGCTTTAGCGCTGCATTGTCCGTTAGGGTGCGGATTTGCTTGCCATCACTGGTGTGCAGGGTTTCCAGCGTAGGCACATCTTTAGAAGAGTAGCTGTTGATGTAAAACTTAAAGCCATCACTAAACTCGGCATCATTCCAGCCCTTTTTCTCGCTTAGCTTTTGTTTTCCCTTCCCGTTGAGGCTTATTTTATATACGGCTCTTTCCATTGGCGATTCCTCAGCAGCCTGGTAGTAGATGGTTTTGTTTTCCTCATCCACACCATAAAATTCGGTGACATCCCACTTTCCGCTGGTGATTTGCTTTTTCTGTTTTCCGCTGGCATCTATGTGGTAAATGTGCATATAGCCGTCTTTCTCACTGGTCCAGATAAAGCTGCCATCCTTTAAAAAAGTAAGGTTGTCATTTATCTCAAGGTAAGAAGGTGCCTTTTCTTCGTACAGCTTTTTTACTTCGCCTTTATCGGCAGATACTTTCCAGATATTCAGGTGGTCCTGATGGCGGTTCATGCTAAAGATTACCAGCTCGTGACCAGCCTGAGTCATTTTTATGCGAGGGATGTACTCGTAGCTCTCAGGGATTTTAACCTCAGTATCCTTCTTGTTATTTACATCAAAAAGATGGATGGTTACTTTAGAGTTTGGCTCTCCGGCTTTTGGGTATTTAAACTCATCCTCTCTGGGGTAAAGATCCTTCCCGAAAATGTCCATTGAAAATAAGGGCACCTCACGCTCATCTGTCTGATAGTAAGCAATGTATTTTCCATCCGGGCTCCACTCAAAACCCTTGTGGAAGCTAAACTCTTCTTCATACACCCAATCCACAGAACCCGCCATAAAGGCATCATCTTCTCCTTTACCAAATGAAGTTAATTCGCGGCTGTCAGAGCTAAAATCCTGAATGTGCATGCGGTTATCCTTTACAAAGGCAACCTTATTATCAGTGGGGGAAAATGTAGCAAGCTGTTGTTTGCCTTCGGTAGCCAATGAATCCAGCTTCCCTGATTTTAAATCATAAACGTAGTAGCGGCTCTTGCTGCTGTGGCGGTATATTGCTTCTTGGTCGGTTGCCAGTAAAACCTTGGTTTCATCAGGACTAAACTCATAATCGTCAAAGGCAATTTCTTTACCTGTTTGCTCTTTTATTACTTTTTGAGAAAGAATCATCCCAACCGACTCACCGGTTTTATAACTAAACTTTTCAATGGTTGGCCCTTGATCGGCTGTTGTAAGTGCCGAATAATGAAGGCCATCATTCATGGAATTTAGGCCGGCTGTACTTCTGGCGGCAAATTCGTAACGTTTCCAAACCTGTTCGAGGGTAACTTTTTTACCTTGCGCGAAGGTTGTAAGTTGAAATGAAATAAGGGTTAAAACAAAAACTACCTTTCTGATCATTTTGCAATTTTTAATAAAGATTGACGAAAATAGAGTTTTATGGGGGTTGCGCGGGATATGCCAGTTGAAAATTTTAAAATCGAGGCTAAGAAGGTGAATGAAATTAAATGTCTCGTTTTTTGATAATCCCATGGTCTGTCAGGCTGAGCATTCTAAGATAAAAGCAAATTTTCAGGCAGCTAATTTTACAAAAGGTTCTTCTCTTTTGACTACCGCATAGATCCTCATTACCAGCTTGTTTGCCACAGCGTTTAGGGCGGAGAGCTTATGCTTGCCTTCGTTGCGTTTTCTTTGGTAATAAAACTTAAGCTGGGGATCATGTTGTATGGCACAACTTGCCGCCTTAAAGAGCACTGCCTTTAGTGCTTTTTTACTGAGGTAATGGGTTTTGCTTTTTCCCCGAATGCTGCATCCTGATTGATAGGGAAAGGGGGCCAGCCCACAGTGGCAACTGAACTTCCGGGCATTGCTGAACTTCAAAAAATTGTCGGTTTCAGCAATGCATTGGGTGGCGGTTATGGGGCCCACCCCGATGACCCGAATGATTTTTTGGTAGCTTTTATTCAGTTCTTCAGTGGTTTTGATCAGCGTAGCCATTTGCTTCTCCACCAGGATTATAGATTGCTCTACCGAGCCTATTTGCCTTTGT
>CAXBJE010000443.1:0-3126 GCA_963975525.1 uncultured Owenweeksia sp.
GGTTTATTTTACGTTGTGTGGAAGAGTATTCTATTCTTTCAAATAGAACAACAGTGACCAACAAAAAGAGGAAGACCCCTGGCGTTAGAACTGAAACCAGCCCACTGACAAGGGTATGTAAAGGTAATTTCAATTCTGAAGGATTTAATCGTTACCCTCGGGGTACATAGGTTTTTCAGAAATCACCTCTGCACCCAAGTTTCTTTCCATAGTTAAGAATATAAACATAGAAATTGGCGGGAAAATAAAAAGTAAAAACACGCTGATTATTAGTTTAACCACCAAAGACCTTTTTGATTTGAATACAAGATAAATTATGAATGGGCTAAACAAATAGTAAGCTACCGTGACTACCTTATAGATATCTTCAAGTAGTGCTTTATATTCCGGATAATCTACCTCCACGGGGATTTGCGAAAGGTGTAGAAAAACCATGGCCAAGCTTAGCAACAGCAATAACGGCTTTGCAATACGTAAAAATACTTTTGTTGTCCTCTTCAATTACTTAGTCTGTTAGTGAGCTGGCCCTAAAACCGTGCTCCGTTATGCACCATAGGAGTGCTTAGGTTTTTCGCTTTAAACTTAAATTCCTTTGTTCTAAAGATTCAATGATCCACTTTACTCATCCTCACCCGACTTAAACAACGAAATGGAAACCGTGGCAAAATCAGAATTTGGAAATTTTCTAAATGTATTCACATCAGGGCTTAAACCAGCTTCCTTAATTACGCTTAGGTATTCATCTATTTCAAGGATGTATTGATCGGAATAGCCATGAGTTAAATCGTAAGCTGTGGAGGCTGTTTTCCCTAAATTTTGTGCAACCAGTACCGGAGGCACCGTATGTAGTTCAATAAGCAGTAAGCCAAATTTCTCTACATAGGGCGTCCATTTTTGTATGTGTTCTTTTAGTGATTGAGCCACCAAATTGTTGTTTAGCCTTTTGCCTTGGTAGGTATAGGCACCGGTGGAGGAGCTAACCCTGGCCGAAGGGTTTTTGGGCTCATCCCAAATTCTGTTATGGTCCAAAAAGGTTCTTACGTTAAGCAAGTCGCATAACTCTATATCGTAATTCTCTTTTAAATCCGCAGCCAATAAGGCTGGGTTTCCAATATCGCCCCAAATAATTTTGGCCCATATATCGGCCTGAATGAGGTTTGCCTTAGATACTTTTAGCGCAGCCTGATTATAATCAACACCAATTATTTTCAATGGATATTCATCTAAAAGAGAGCCACGTAGTGTTTGGCTTTCAATAACCGAAAACAAATGCTGTAGGAAGGCTCCATTGCCACAACCCATGTCAAGTATGCCCTGGGGCTGCTCTTCAATGGGTTTGTTAAAAAGTTCAATAATGATTTCATCCACTACTTTAAAGTAGGAACTATGCGCACCACCACTCCCCCAGATATTCATGGCTCTGTCAACATGAATTTCATCGGTATCGGTTTCAGAACCCTTAAGAATCAAGGGATCTCCAAATATCAGCTGGTCTAATTTGCGAAGTGTTGGTATGTACGAAACCGTTACACCATAAGCGGTGGCTCTTTTGGCAAAAAACAACCCATAGTCGTTAAATTCATACGCCCCGTTTTTTACGTTAAACCACCCAAGTTTCGACAGGATATTTAGCAGTTTATCAAACTCCTGTTGGTTTTTATGAAACTCTTCGGGCCTGAACCTGGTCTCCATAAAATACTTGTGAAACATGCCCGTAATACCAAGGCGAACAATGGTTGGCCCTACAATTACGCCTTCAATATGAGTTAAAATTTGATCCTCAATTTTTCTTTGGAGTACATTTTCAGATAACTCAATGCCATAGTTGAACTTGTACTTTTCATAAATACCCTGCAACTTAAGGAAGGGTTGGAGCTCAAATTTCCGAGGATGGTAATCTTCAGACATTTGAAGTAACTCCGTAACATCCTTAAAGAGATCGAAATAGCTGAACGCTATTTCCGATTCTTCATTAAGCTCATAGAATACAGTGTTGTTTTGATTGTCAACATTTTGCGTAAGCCAACCCTGTGAGCAAAGCCCGCGCAGCGCTACGTTTAAGTAACCGTCATTGGCCTTAAACTGCGCTGCAAGATCTTTTAACTCCACCTTTTTATGCTGCAGCAAATAGTCAGTAACGCCATGTTTTTTTAAGGTGTAGGCAGTGGGTGAAATTACAATGCCGTCCAGGTGACGAAAGAGTCTGCTTCTTAAGGTGGATTTTTGATTCGAATTCATGTAAAGTTAATTGAAGAACAACCGCTGTGTTGCCAGATATTCATTTAAGCCCTTAATTCTGTTCAGAATGTGAGTTGTAAAGCTAAATCAATTCACCTAAGCTCAAAAAGTGGTACTATGGAGAATCCTGAAAAGTGGAGGATGATCTGAAGCGCACTAAGAGTAAATCATACTTCCAAATGCTCTGCTGTAATCCTCTTCCCAAAAAACATCTCTGTTTTGTTTTCAAAGTCCCTTGGGTTATCAGTGGTGTAAAAGGTGGTGCTTGCGTTTTTGCTGCAGTTTTCTTCCACTTCGGGATGTCGTTGCAGGTAGTCTACCAAACTGTGGGAAACTATTTGGCCCTGAACTAAAACCTTAACTTTTTTAGGGAGGCACTTTTCAATTACAGGAAGGAGTAGCGGATAATGGGTGCAGGCTAACACTATAGTGTCTATATCCTTGGATTGTTGAAACATTTCCTTCAAATCCTTCTCCACAAAAAACTCTGCGCCCTTACTGTGTATTTCATTGTTTTCCACCAGGGGTACCCACATGGGGCAGGCGTGTTGAAACACCTCAATGTTGGGGTGGAATTTATTAATCTCAATTTTATAGGATTCGGACATTACCGTACCCTGTGTAGCCAGCACACAAATTTTGTTGGTTACCGTATGTTGGTTAATAGACTCGGTGGTAGGGCGAATTATCCCAAGCACCTTTTTGCCTTCCGGCAGATCATTTTGCTGAATAGTACGCAGTGCTTTTGCCGAGGCAGTGTTGCAGGCAATAATCACCAGGTTACAACCAAGCTCAAACAACTTAAACACACACTCTTTGGTATAGGTATAAATTGTTTCAAAGGAGCGAATACCGTAGGGTACACGGGCATTGTCGCCCAGATAGATA
>CAXBJE010000444.1:0-3121 GCA_963975525.1 uncultured Owenweeksia sp.
TTTACTTCCTTCAGGTTTTAAGTCTTACTCAATTAGTGGTTGGCCTCATTGTGATAAATTTTATTCACGTAATAATATTGGTGTTTTACTATGTAAAACTTAGAGGCGCCTTTATTACCCCCAACTTAGGTATAGTAAAAACAAGATATTTTAAGCCGCTGCTTGATTATAGCGCCTTTATGATATTAGGCTTAGGCAGCGGTAGTTTGGTGGGTAAGATTGACTCCATGATGACGGCATATCTACTGGGTCTTACCGCCACCGGAGTTTATGGTATCGCTTTCTTAATTGCCAATTTTATTGAGCTTCCGAGGAGGGTATTTAATTCGTTGATTACGCCTTTAGTAGCTACAGCTTACAAAGCCAAAAACTTTGGGCTACTTGAAAACTATTATCATCGTTCATCCCTAAACCTTTCCATTATTAGCATTTTTCTCTTCCTAGGGGTTTGGAGTAACATTGGCCTTGTTTACAGCTTTATACCTGATAGAGAAATTTATGAAGCTGGAAAGTGGGTGGTGTTCTTTATAGGGTTGGGTAAGGTGTTTGATATGAGTATGGGCATCAACATGGAACTCATCCATTACACTCGCTATTACCGCTGGAATATTTATTTATCTGGTGTGTTAGCGGTACTAGCAATCGTCACCAACCTTATTTTTATCCCCATACTTGGAATAACAGGTGCGGCATTGGCTACACTTATATCTACTTCGCTTTACAACCTTATCAGGTTTGGCGTTATTTATAAAAAGATGAAAATCATTCCGTTTAAGCTTAGCAACCTTTGGGTTGGATTGTTAGGACTACTTTGTTTTGCGCTTACAGAGTTTATTCACTTCTCTAGCGTTTATATCGATTTTGTAATAAATGGAGCAGTTTTAACTGTGTTATTTTTACTGCCAGTGTGGTTTTTCAGCCTAAGCCCCGATTTTAATAGTTTTGTGCAAAATATGGCCGGCCGCATAGGTTTAAAACTTAAGCGATGAAGCCCTTGCGAGGAGTCATAATTCCCTTTTTTTAAGAAAGAAATTAATGTTAGATCTAAACGATAAATCAGTCCTTGTTACCGGTGGAACCGGATCATTAGGCAAAGCGCTTACCGAAAATATTTTAACCAAATGGCCACGCCTAAAGCGCTTGGTTATCTATTCTCGCGATGAGCAAAAGCAGTTTCAGATGGCTCAGGAATATCCGCCATCTAAATATCCTCAAATCCGTTTTTTTATTGGTGATGTGCGCGACTTTGAACGCCTGAAACGGGCCATGAAGGGAATTGAATATGTTATTCACGCAGCGGCAATGAAGCATGTGCCTATTGCGGAGTACAACCCAATGGAGTGTGTTAAAACCAATATTTTGGGAGCTGAAAATGTGATTAACGCCTGTTTAGAAACAGATGTGGAAAATGTGGTAGCTCTATCAACTGACAAGGCTGCCGCTCCTATAAACCTTTATGGGGCCACTAAACTGGCATCGGATAAACTGTTTGTGGCTGCCAATAACATTAAGGGCTGGAATCCCATCAAATTTTCAGTAGTACGCTATGGAAACGTAATGGGTTCTAATGGTTCGGTAATTCCATTCTTCCTTAATAAAAAGAAAGAAGGCGTATTGCCCATCACTGACCCTCAAATGACGCGTTTTAATATTTCACTGCAAGGCGGAGTTGATATGGTATTGCATGCCATGGAGCATGCGTGGGGTGGGGAGATATTTGTACCCAAAATCCCATCCTATAAAATTACAGAGGTAGCCGAGGCCATTGGCCCAGAGTGCGAAAAACCAGTGATTGGTATCCGCCCTGGAGAAAAGATTCATGAGGAAATGATTACATCATCTGACTCATTCTTCACTTATGATTGTGGGAAGTATTACACCATTCTGCCACAAGTACCTCGCTTTAATTTGGATGAGTTTATTACTCAACACAATGCGAAAAAAGTGGAACAGGGCTTCCATTACAACTCTGGTGACAACCAGGAGTGGGTAGGTGTGGAAGAAATGAGGAGTTTGATAAAGGAGTTTGTTGACCCAACTTTTACAGTTTAATTATGAAGTCAATCCCTTATGGCCGGCAGGAGATAACTGAGGCCGATGAAAAAGCAGTAATCGAAACCCTGCGTGCTGATTTCTTAACTCAGGGTCCTAAAATTGACGAGTTCGAAAAGGCATTTGCCGAGTATGTAGGAAGTAAGTATGCTGTGGCTTTAAGTAATGGTACAGCGGCTCTTCACCTTTGTGCTATGGCCTTGGATGTTAAGCCTGGGGATAAAGTAATTACCACACCCATAACATTTGCCGCCTCTGCTAATTGTGTTCGGTATTGTGGTGGCGAAGTAGTCTTTGCCGATATAGACCCAGATACTTTTGTAATTGATATTAAGAAGGTTCGTGAGCTTTTAGAGGCACACCCCAAAGGAACTTTTAAAGGAATAGTGCCAGTTGACTTTACTGGCTACCCGGTAGATTTAGAGGCATTTAGAAAACTAGCTGATGAATTTGGCCTGTGGATAATTGAAGACGCCTGCCATGCACCAGGTGGCTTTTTTAATGATAGTAAAGGAAAAGAACAGCGCTGTGGTAATGGTCAATTTGCAGAGCTGGCTATTTTTTCATTTCATCCTGTAAAGCATATTGCTGCGGGTGAAGGAGGTATGATTACCACAAATGATGAAGCACTTTACCAAAAACTATTGATGCTTCGCACCCATGGTATTACCAAAAATCCTGATTTATTGGAAAAGAATGAGGGAGGCTGGTATTACGAAATGCAGGAGTTAGGATACAATTATCGTATTACTGATTTTCAGGCGGCATTGGCAATGAGCCAGCTGGAAAGGGCTGATGCCAATATGTTTAAGCGCAAAGCCATTGCCAAAAGGTATGATGCGGCCTTTGCGGGAAAAAACATGACTTTACAAAAGCAGGAAGAAGGTTTTTCAAATGCTTATCACCTTTATGTCATTCAGGTAGAGGATAGAAAAGGGTTGTATGATTATCTCCGTGAAAACGGAATTTTTGCACAGGTGCATTATATCCCCGTACACACCATGCCGTATTACAAACAGTTTGGTTGGAAAAAAGGAGATTTTCCAAATGCAGAAGCCTATTACAATAA
>CAXBJE010000445.1:0-3117 GCA_963975525.1 uncultured Owenweeksia sp.
GAAAATGTGTTTATGGAGGTCTCCAAATTTCTATCTCAGCAAATAAGGAAGTTTACCGAGCATGGGGTTGCCGACATCATTATTGACCCCGGATTTGGTTTTGGAAAAACCGTAGAACACAACTACGAGCTACTGAACCACCTCAGCGATTTTCAGTTTTTGGAGCGTCCGATTTTAGTGGGCTTCAGCCGAAAATCAATGATTAACAAAGTGCTGAACACTAAACCTGAGGATGCGTTAAATGGCACTACTGTACTAAATACTTTGGCTTTGCAAAATGGGGCCGACATACTGCGGGTGCATGATGTAAAGCAGGTCGTGGAAGCAGTGAAAATCGTTACTTTCGCCCAAAATCACAGTTAATGTCGTTTATAGATTTCAGGATTCTTGATGCGGTGGATATACTTCTGGTGGCGTTTCTGCTGTACCAGCTGTATCGCCTTGTAAAGGGCACTGTGGCTATAAATATCTTTATTGGTGTTGCGGCCATTTACATTATCTGGAAGTTGGTGGAGGCCCTACAAATGGAGCTTCTTACTGAAATACTGGGAAAGTTTATTGGCGTTGGGGTTATCGCTTTAGTAATTGTATTCCAACAGGAAATCCGCAAATTCCTTCTCCTGTTAGGCTCAACAAATTTTACGCGCAGGCGGAAATTTTTAAAACAGCTAAAGTGGCTGCGAGATGATAAAGACCATAGTGTAAATGTTACCGGAATTGTTGAAGCCTGCCGCCACATGGCTAGTGCCAAGACGGGTGCCCTGATAATTGTAGAGCGCAAAAGTCGTTTGGGCAGTTATATTGATACAGGAACGTATATCAATGGAAAGGTAAGCAGCCGCCTGCTTGAAAGTATTTTCAATAAATACTCCCCTCTACATGATGGTGCTGTAATTGTAAGTGGCGAAAAACTGGTGGCTGCCAGTTGTATTTTACCTCTTACTGAAAAGGCCACTATCCCCAGTAGGTTTGGCCTGCGCCACCGTGCCGCCCTTGGTATTGCTGAAAAAACGGATGCCATGTCCATCATTGTTTCTGAGGAAACCGGGGGAATCTCAATTGCTGTGGATGATGAGTTTATCACTAAGATTCCACATGATGAATTGGCGGAGCGGATCAATCAGTTTTTAGATTACTAAAATTTTGAGGCTGTTGCCACGAAGTCACCAAGCCACAAAGATTTCCTAACACCTCTCCCTTACGTAAAATTTTATTTGATATTTCTCTGCGGTATTCTGCGGACTCTGAGTCTCCACGTTGAAGTAATGCGTTTTGACTCACCGCAGAGGCGCAATGGGCGCAAAGTTTCGCTGAGTTATATGTACCTCCAACTTCATTTCGGAGCCTCTCCCCTCCTTAAAAAAAGAGGGGCTAGGGGTGGTTGTACAATAATGCTACTTAAACCTTCTCACATAAGCTCCCTGCTCCTGCGTATCCCAACATTCAATTTTGTTTTCTTCAGCCCACTCTTTCCAGCGCTTGCGCTGATAGAAGTTTTGCTTGCCGCATAATACCACACATTCGGGGAACTGAACGCCTTCTTTTGGAGGATAGGTTTTTCCGCAAACAATCCAACAAGGCGATTCAACACTTGCTTGGCCACCTGCACTAATAACCTGAAAATGTTGGTTGGAAAATCCCAACAGATTTTCCTCCTTTCTAAAGTGACCATTTAAAAAGTTACCTCCCAATTCACAGAATTCCACCTCCTCCACATCATTGGCCCACCAATGGTGTTTTACATGAAAAGTAAGCGCATCATCATCTTTCCAAAAGGCACTATCCGAAACCAATACCCCTTTTCCATTTTCATAAAATCCAAGTACCACGTGGTTTTTAACACCGTAAACCACCATTTGCTTTTCGGTTTTTAGGTGATAAGCTTCCCACACCTGGCTACCCCCAAAGATGATGAGCACCACTCCGGCTGCGGCCAAACGGTAAAACCTCCCTTGAAAAAGCCAATTGAAAATCAAGACTATGAAAACGTACAGTAAAACCAGTTCAAAACGGGTGATGTGGATTTGGTCCAGAAGAAATGACGCTTGATCTTCAATAAAACTTACTCCTCTATTCATGGCCCATAATAACCAGCCGTAAACCCATACAAATAGCCACGATAACCACGTCCAGCCAATTGCCGCAATAACTAGTGCCATTAAACCAATGTACATGAGGAAAGTAACGAGTGGAATCACCAACCAATTGGAAATAAGAAACAGGGTGGGAAACTGATGGAAATAATACAGGCCAAGCGGAAAAGTGGCAATCTGGGCTGCAATGGAAACAGTGGTGATTCCCCAAAACTGCCTGAGAAACCAATTATTGGGTTTCCATAATTTTTGAAACCTTGGCTGTAGCCAAACAATACCAAACACAGCAGCATAACTCAGTTGAAAGCCTACTTCAAACAAAAAGGTAGGTTTAAATAACATCAAGACTATAGCCGAACCTAAAATGGTATTGTAAATGGAAGTATAGCGCTTGAACCCCGTGCCAATAGCCACAAAAGTGAACATCGTGGCTGCCCTCACTACACTTGCCGAAAGCCCGGTTATCATGGCGTACGACCAAAGCAATAAAACCAAAATGATGGTTTTTGCCATAGGGCCATATTTCACCTTATCTAAAAAGAAGAGTAAATAAGCGGCCATCAGGTAAACGATGCCCACATGTAACCCGCTAACCGCCAACACATGCATGGCCCCTGCAGAAGAATACGCCTGTAGAAGTTCATCTTTAATGTCATAGCGATATCCAAGTAGCAATGCCTTGGTTACAGCTTTCTGGTCCTCATTCAGCTCCCACAAATCTATCTGAGCCAGTACTTGCTTTCGGAAATCGTTGGCCAGTTTCAACACCAGATAGCCATGGTCTTGAGAAACCCTATTCCAATTGGTACTATCGGCATACGACTGAAAGTAAATGGCCTTGAGGTTTAAGTAATTCTTATAATCAAACTCAAAAGGATTCATCGGTGGGCTTAGTGGATTGAGGGAACCGTTCACCAAAACCCTGTCTCCATAAGTGAGTTTCTTTGATTTCTCCGACTTTTGGAGATACAGCATGATCTTGGAATGCCTTTCTGAAAAAGCACCTGAATCCTTTATAGCAATT
>CAXBJE010000446.1:0-3112 GCA_963975525.1 uncultured Owenweeksia sp.
TAAAAACCAACTGCACCCTGGTATTTTCGGCTGGTCAGGCGCTTTTAGCCGCTAAAGCCGGAGCTACTTATGTTTCGCCATTTATTGGACGTTTAGATGATATCTCAACTGATGGATTAGCGCTTATTGAGCAAATCCGTTTGATTTATGATAACTACGGTTACGAAACCGAAATTTTGGCCGCTTCCGTTCGTCACACTATGCACGTAATTGAGTGTGCTGAGCTTGGAGCAGATGTAATTACTGGTCCTTTAAGCTCCATTGTTGGCTTATTGAAGCACCCCCTTACCGATATTGGTCTTCAACAGTTTTTAGAAGATCACCGCAAGGCGGGGAATTAATAAATAAAGTAATTTAATGCCCCTGTTTTTCAGGGGCATTTTTATTTTAATCTCAAAATTATTGCAATGGCAGAACTTGTAAAAATATATCCGGAAAATCCGAACCCTAAGGCAATAGCACAAGTTGTGGAGGTGCTAAAAAATGGTGGTGTAATTATTTACCCTACGGATACGGTTTACTCTTTTGGCTGTGATATTACCAAGCCAAAAGCACTGGAACAAGTTGCTCGTATAAAAGAGCTGAAATTAGAAAAGGCTAATTTCTCTATCATCTTTTCTGATCTGGCCAATTTATCGGAATACACTAAACAGGTAGATACTCCTACCTATAAAATACTAAGGCGTGCGTTGCCGGGGCCTTATACTTTCATTCTTGAGGCAAGCAATGCGATACCCAAAATCTTTAAAAACAAGAAAAAAACTATCGGTATTCGTATTCCGGATAATAGCATTCCAAAAGCTATTGTAGAGGCACTTGGCAATCCCATTATTGCGACCTCGGTGCATGATGAAGATGAGATTATTGATTACACCACCGACCCGGAGTTGATCAAAGAAAAATTCGACAAACTGGTAGACCTGGTGATTGATGGCGGAATGGGCGATAACAGCGCCTCAACGGTAATTGACCTTACCAATGGTCAGCGAGAAGTTATAAGAGAAGGAAAAGGATCTTTGGATATTATATGAGGCATAAAAGCCTATTGTTGATTCATGGCTTAATGCTTTTGGAGCTTGTAGCCATTGCATTATTTACTGAAGGCCTTGGTGGCGGTGGAGATTCGCTCACACATTACTTCATTTCCAAACTTGCCTGGCAGCAGCCCACCTATCTTTTAGATCTTTGGGGAAAACCCGTTTTCACCCTTTTGTCCTCCCCCTTTGCGCTGTTTGGCTTTACAGGAATAAAAATCTTTAATGTAACCTGCGCTGTACTGGCTTCCTATTTTACTTGCCTTACAGCCAAGCGCCTAGGTAAAGCTCACCATTGGTTAATTCTGCCACTGGCTTTTATTGCCCCGGCCTATTACACCTACATTTTTTCGGGCCTTACTGAGCCCTTGGCGGGAATGCTAAGTATTATGGCCGTTTGGCTGTGCCTAAGTGGTAGGGTATCCTGGGGATTCCTAATAGCATCCCTACTGCCATTTGCCCGCACCGAGGCACAAATATTTCTGTTATTCTTCTTCATTTTTGGGTTGCTCAATGGGCATTATAAAAAACTTCCCCTATTGTTCTCAGGCTACCTGGCTCTTACCATTATTGGCGGTTTTGTGTTTGGAGATTTTATGTGGGTTTTCAACTCTCCATACAACTCTCAGGGTTCTGTTTACGGTAGTGGCGACTGGTTTCATTACGTAAACAGCTTAAAAGGAATGCTGGCTATTCCAGGATTTATATTGGCCTGCCTTGGTGTTGTTCGGTTTTTTCAGCAATGGTTTATTGGTAAACTAAACTGGAAAACAGAACCATGGCTGGTGCATGGTATTTTCTTCTCATTATTTGTTGGGCACAGTTTGGTTTGGGCACTTGGTATTTATGGCAGTGCCGGCCTTGAACGCACGTTGCTCACTGCTTTTCCCTTCCTTTGGATTATTATGCTTGACGGGCTACTGCTTCTCAAAGACCTTTCAGTCAAAATCAATAAAAAGGCGGCATTTGCATTGCCAGCTATTGCAATAGCTGCACAGGGTTATGTTACCTTAAGTAGCCCACTTTCTAAATATTATTGGAATACACATCTCACCCCGGGTTCCGAGTATGAGTACTTTAAGGATACTGTGGCTTCATACATCCAAAGCGAATATCCGCAGGTTGACCAGTTTGTAATGGATAAACCCGAAATGGCAATTGCCTTGAATGCGAATTTTATGGATGACAGTGATCGCCTAAACTGGAGTATGTACCATCGCCCGGATGATGTTGGTGGCAATACTCTATGGATTTTTGACAGCTATTATGTACCAGTTCAGTATGGTATTCCACTGGAAACCATAATTGAAGAGAATAAGCTAGAAGAGATAGAAACCTTCAATAGCCCCGAGGGCTGGACCTACGTATTGTTTAAAAAGGCTCAGTAAAGTTCGCGAAAAACCGGGGCCAGATAGTCAATAACGTCTGTGGCTAAAGATGCTTCCAGACTTAGACTTTCTCCCGAAAGGGTACCCGCCCTACCCTGCAGAAACACGCCTAACATTGCTGCATTTAAAGGTGAATATCCCGAACTCAGCAATCCAAGAATTACTCCCGTAAGTACATCACCGCTGCCAGGCGAAGCCAATGCCGGACTCCCAAAATCCAAAAAATAGATTCCCCCATCAGGAGTAGCAATGGTGGAAATTGAATCCTTGAGAATTACAATAATTCCATGGGTGGTAGAAAATTCAGCTAATCTTTCCAGATAATCAGAGTCTAATTTCTCAACTCCAATCAAGCGTTTAAACTCCCCCGGATGTGGAGTTAGTATGGTATCAGGAGGTAGAAGTTTTAGCCAATCTTTATTCTCTGATAAAATATTAAGAGCATCTGCATCCAAAACCATGGGCAATTGATGATTCTGAATAATCCTGTTTAGTAAAGCTGCTGTTGCCTTATCGGCACCTATGCCCGGTCCCATTCCTATGGCATTAAACTTATCCAGATTGGGATGTTGGGTTAGTTTATCATCATCAGTATCTGTTACAACCATCGCCTCGGGCAGGTTGATTTGCAGTGGAATAAGACCACAGCCAGGACTGGCAACCGTCAGTAACCCAGCTCCCGAGCGCAAA
>CAXBJE010000447.1:0-3086 GCA_963975525.1 uncultured Owenweeksia sp.
CCCAGTACAACACTAATAAATATATTCAGCCAAAATACCTTGCTTACTTCTTCCTGAGTTATCTGATCTTTTTGGATAACCGCCTGCGCCAGGCCCAGGTCCTTAAATATTAGCACAAATCCAGTTATAGAGGTAACCATGGCGATTAATCCATAATCCTCGGGCAAGAGTAACCTTGCCAAAATGATAGTGGAAATCATGGTAAGGCTAAATGCCATTACTTGAGCACCCACCGTACTTACACCGCCCTTTATAGAGCGATTTTTTAAGTCAGCGTGTAGATGATCACGATCAAACCATTGATCATGCTTTCCTTTAGATTGGAGCTTTGTCAACTTAGTTGAGTTTACTAGTTGTAAGTAATCAACTGAGCAGGAGATTTCTTCTGCGAAAAAGGAATTCCACCTTGTGGATCAGCATACCCAATGCCTATCAACATCATTGGTCTTTCATCTGCCTCAAGCCCTAAAAGGTCTTCCATTTTTTGTTCAAGGCTTTCAATGTCTGGCCAATTTATTGGGAATGAGCTAAGCCCTAAGGTTTCTAAAGCAAACATAAAACTCATGGATGCTAAACCTCCATCTATATAAATTACATGACGATCACGCTCACTTAAATATGCGCTAAGCTTACCAACTACCACCACAAAAGAAGGTACGTTGCTATAAATACCGCGAATGCCCATAGGTATGGAACCTACTTTATCTTTCAATTCCTTTTGATCAAAAACACGAAACTCGAAAGGCTGACGGTTACATGCACTTGGAGATTGAGTAGCTGCCAACATTGCCTTTTCAATAAGCTCATGTGGCACAGGTTTATCCTGAAACCACCTTACTGAACGCCTTTGCATGGCCAAACCATAAAACTCTTCATAGGAGATATTTGACTTTGCCGCTTCTTCTTTTAAATAGGGTACGGACTTAAGCTGGCCATTTAACTTTGGGCGTGGCTTGTCGTCTCCATAAAACATTACTTTGGCCTCCTGTACAATTGGATTAGTGGCATCCACACTTTCAAAATATTTTTGAATTACTGAACTGGCCCAGTTCAGCAAATCTGCATCAACTTCTTTAGGGTTGCTTTGCTCTTTAAGGATTTGGTAATTCTTAATTACCCCTTTAATATCACTTAAGCCAAAAACCTCTCTTCGGTTTCGCATTACAAGACCCTTTTCCAATCTATGCACCTCCCTCCTTAAATGAAAGGCGTTGGGTTTCCCTTTTTTTAAGGCCTGTAAATGCTGATATTTCCCGTTCATCACCTTTTGGTGTTCACGTGAAAAATCGCTGGAAAACAGAAAATAATAAAGATCTGCCAGCTTGCGGTGTTTACGCATGGCCGGTATCAGGTAATTATCCTGAACTTTTACTTTGAGTTGGTAGAGTGAGAATTCCATGGTTTTCAAATTAGTTGGAGTAAAGTGAATAACCCAAACAAAACATCCTAAAGGAATTGGGAATTTACTTTAAGAAATAAATCCTGCCTTGGTTATTGATAAAGAACGAATATGAAAAGGCAGTTTTATACATCTACCTTGTTTTCAGGCAGCTAAGATATGTTTTTTCATCTTAGCATGATAACCAAATATTGAATTGAAACCCTTGCCCAGCACGATATTTAGACGATTTCCAACCCCAATCCATTCATAATCATCTTTCTATTTTGGTGTTTTCTAATATGTCCCAAAACAAATTAATTCTATCGCTCCATGCGTTTCCATCTGAGGTTTGTACTCGCTTATTTACATTTTCGATGGTATTAGACTCAACCGCTACCCCAATATCGGCTACAAACTCATCGTGATTTTTAGAAACGTAAGCCACACCTTCAAAACTTTCTACATCAACCGAAAAATCTGTAGTAACAATAGCTTTGCCTGCTGCCAAATATTCATTCATCTTTAATGGATAAATGCTTTTGGTAAGATCATTTTTAAGAAATGGGATAATGGTTGCATCCATAAAGTGGAGGTATCGAGGCAGCTCCGCCAGTTTTTTAGGACCAGCAAATACCACATTGGGATACTCATGGTAATTCTCGTCAGTAAACGGAGTATAATCACCGGGACCAACCATTAAAAACAATTTATCAGAATGCGCTTTTATCGCTTTGGTAAGAAGTTCAAAATCCATTCGCAGCCCAATATGCCCCACATAACCTACTACTGGTTTTGTGTTTCCTAGCAGTTCTTCCGGGAGTTCAAATTTCTCCGTCTGTGCCGTTTTAAAAAGATCTGTTTGCGCGGCATTGGGTAAGATGTGTACATTTTTCCCGCCATCTGCCTCAAGCACCTTTTTTAGGTTGGTGGAGGTAGTCATTAAAACATCGGCATTTTTTATGGCCTTACGCTCTCCGGTTACACCGTGTTTTAGTCCTTCAACAGCCCTAATATCATCACGAGATTGGTAAATGAATATTTTAGGGTTAATGCCTTTGGTTAAGGTTACGCCATAAAACGGATTAAAGGAGTTAAAGAATATATACTCTTTTATATTATGGTCATCTAAAATCCTCTGTACAGTTTTAAAGAATTTTTGATTGTTTCTCTTACTCAACACATTGTACAACACACCTTCCGGCAGAGAATTGATTGGAATCATCAACTTTGGGGTAACCGCAGTAAAGTTGTCTGACAGGCCCGGCACCTTGGTGTAGATATTTTTACCTTTCAATATCGCCTCCTTTCTCCTTATCACCGTTGGTAAATCCTTTTCGGTGAGATAATCCTTAACCGTATATGGGTAATCTATATAAAATACCTGGTTGGTTTTTGAGAGTTCCTTAGCGATTGAGTAGGCAGCCGATGACAAATCTCCATCCCATCTGGACATGGAACACATAATAATTGGCAGTTTTCTGATATTGCTCATACTGTTGATTAATAATCTTTTCCGCAAAAAGGTTGTTGATTTTAGACTAAAAATCACCTCCTTTTATTGAGTTAAATCACTCGTTTTTAGCTCGTTATTAAAATAATCTAGTTACCTTCGGCCAGTCATTATGAAACTCGCTAAACTACTCGATCATGAACATTGCGCAAATAATCAAAGGACATCCGGCACTTAAAAAAATTATCCACTTTT
>CAXBJE010000448.1:0-3085 GCA_963975525.1 uncultured Owenweeksia sp.
AGGTGCGGATGTGGTACAGTTGCCTGATCAGCTCAAGTACAGTTTTCATAACCTTTACCGAGGCATACGGCCCGTAATATTCAGAGCCATCCTTAATTACATTTCTGGTAGAGAATATTCGCGGAAAGCGCTCCTTTTTTATACAAATCCAGGGATAGGTTTTGTCATCCTTAAGGTTGATGTTGTATTTGGGCTGATATTCCTTTATCAGGTTATTTTCCAGCAATAGTGCATCAAACTCTGTTTCGGTAATTATGGTTTTTATGTCTTCAATCTTTTTTACCAAAAGGTGAAGACGGGCACTATCATGTGATTTGGTGAAGTAGGAGGAGACCCTTTTTTTCAGGTCTTTAGCTTTACCTACATACAGTATTTTTCCATTCTTATCCAGATGTTGGTATACGCCTGGTTTGTTAGGTAGAGATTGTAGAATATTCCTGATAACTTCAGATGCCATTACGCAAAAATAGGTATCATTGTGGCTTATGATAAGGGTTGCCTGCGCCATTATTAAAAACATTTCTAACGAGGTAATGATTGTGCAACGAAGCGCAAAAATGCCTCACCCATTACAATGGGAGTTTCCGGGTGGTAAGCTTATGGGGAGCGAGACTGCGAGTGATGCCATTGTTCGTGAAATGGAAGAAGAACTTGGCATTTTAGTATCTCCGATAAGGGAGTTGGATGACGTGTATTGGGAATATCCAAATAAAAAGATTGCTTTAGTTGCTGTAATTTGTGAAATTCGTTCAGGAGAATTGAGCTTGAGAGAGCATGTGGATGTCAAATGGTTAGGCTTAAATGAGATGAAAAAAATGAATGTTTTGGAAGCCGATCGCCTTATTATTCAACTACTGGAAGGGGACCAATGAAAATAAAACACCTTAAACTGGATTGTGCCAATCTGGAAGAGCAAAAATATTTCTACACTAAAAAGTTTGACTTTGATATTGTAGAAGAAAGTGATGAGAGCATCACTTTGAAGGTGGGAGCCTCCTTGCTCACATTTACCGAAAACAGGCTAAAGAAATCGTACTATCATTTTGCATTTAATATACCCTATGGTGCCATGGAAATGGCGGCAGAGTGGGTGCATAAAAAAGTGGATGTAATAGTTACCGATGCCGGGGAGATTCAGGAGTTTCCAAAATGGGAGGCACGCTCAGTTTACTTTTTAGATCCTGCCGGCAATGTAGTGGAGCTTATTGGACGAAAAAATTTCGATGAATCTAAACCCACTAAATTTTCTAAGGGGCAACTATTAAACATTAGTGAGGTGGGGCTTCCGGTATTTCAGGTAACGGCTGCTGCCAATTACATTGTTAAAACCTCGGGTGCCAATCAATTCGGCACTTCCACCAGCACATTTTGTGCGCATGGCGATGATGAAGGCCTTTTTATTATTGTGGATAAGGCCGAAAAAACCTGGTTTCCCACAGATGAACCGGCAAAGGAATATCCACTGGAAGTTGTTTTTGAAACTGAAGAGGGAAATTTTAAACTTCAACTGGAAGGCGGAGGTATGACCATTGAGCCTGTAAAAACTAAGAAGTAAATAATTTCCTTTTAGATATTATAAAACAAAATGTGGCCGTTAGAAGTTACTATAGCCACAAGATTTTTTGAATACTCTGAATACCGATTGTCATGAAAAAGCTTAGTCTACTGCTAATTGCAGTTTGCACCTGTGCCAGTTCCTATGGTCAGGCAGACAACTCAGCCACTATAAATATTAAGGGAGGTTTAAACCTTTCGGGGATAAAAGACGAACCCAATGGGGTTTCTACAAATAACATGTTGGGCTACAATGCCGGGCTCGATGTAAGGCTTGGTGAAAACCTGTTCTTCCTTCAACCAGGAGCCTATTTTTACCAGTATAATCAAGAGTACACTATTGTTGATTTTTCTGATCCAACAGAGGCCAAAGCCACCGGAGATATTAAAGTTCAATCTATAAAAGTACCTGTATTACTTGGGGCAAGGGTGGTGTCATCAGATGCATTAACAATAAGAATTAATGCAGGTCCGGCTTTTAACTTTCCTGTAGATGTAACCTCCAGCAATGAAGGTTTTCAGATACAACGCAAAAATTACAATAGCGCCAATGTGGGCGGTGTCTTGGGAGCAGGGGTCGATCTGGCCTTTTTTACCTTCGACCTAAACTATGAGTTTGGTTTATCTGAGTATATAGACTTCTCCAAAAGCCCGGATTTCACATCAGGTTCTTCTGAGCAATTTGTTATTAGCCTGAATGTGGGAGTGAAATTTTAAATTACTCAATTCCCAAAGTATTTTAGGCTTTCTTCAACAATTACCTTTAGGTCACCGGGGTGGTTGCCAATGTTTGGTAGCCTTTGTTTGCCTAGGCGGCAAATCACTAGGTCTTTTTCAGGAATAACAATCACATACTGGCCTAGTATTCCGCGCATGTAGTGCACTTTTGTGAGATGTCTGTCATCAATCCAAAACGACCAACCGTAATGATTTGCCAAGCCTCCAGAAGATGCCGTGGCTATGAAAGCTGAATCTAATATCTGTGTACCATTCCACTTGCCATAGTGCTCAAGCAACTTACCGAAGCGGGCAAAATCACGTGCATTAGAGTTAAAACAGCAGTAGGTTAGTTCATTTCCATTCTCACGGTCTAAGTGCCAAAACGCACTCTCTGAAGCACCCAAAGGTTTCCAGAGTTCATCTGAGGCAAACTCACTCACGGTTTTTCCTGTGGCTTTAGCTATTACCAAACCCAATAATTGGGGTGCTCCACTTTGGTAGTTGTATTCAGTACCGGGCTGCTTTACAACAGGCACTTTTTCATACAACAGATTTTCTATATCAGAACCATAGTATGCTTGAGCGGTAATGCCAAAAGGAGAAGTATAGCCCTCATCCCATTGCAAACCAGCCGTCATCATACTTAGGTCTCTTAGTTTCAGGTCCTTTCTATATGGGCCTTGTACACCCGGTAGATATTTAATTACAGGATCATCCCAACTCTCTATAAAGCCTTTTTGGATGGCAATTTGAGCCAACATGGTAGTAATACTTTTTGCCATACTAAAGCTGTTGCTATTGCTGGTGTCGC
>CAXBJE010000449.1:0-3073 GCA_963975525.1 uncultured Owenweeksia sp.
CTTACCCGGTCTGAAATCAGCAAGCAGGCCAAAATACCTACCGGAGGCACACTTACCAAGGTGCTTCAGGAGTTGCAGGAAAGTGGTTTTATAAGGGTGTATACCCCTTTTCAGAGAAAAACCAAGGACAGCCTCCACCAGCTTACCGATCCTTTCTCGTTTTTTCACCTACAGTTTATAGCCAATGCAAAAGGTGCGGGTGCTGGATTTTGGATAAATGGGATTGACAGCCCCAGACACCGTGCATGGGCCGGCTTTGCTTTTGAGCGGGTAAGCTTTAAGCACATTGACCAAATAAAAAAGGCTCTGGGCATCAGCGGTATTCAAACGTCTATCTCATCATGGCGCAGTAATACATCCCCCACGGGCGCACAAATAGACCTGCTGATTGAGCGCAAGGACCAGGTGATAAACATCTGCGAAATGAAGTTTTCCATAAACCCATTTACCATCACAAAAAAATATGCAGAGGAGCTGCGCAACAAAGTGGGCACCTTTCAGCAGGAAACGAAAACCAAAATGGCAGTTTTCCTTACGCTCGTTACCACTTACGGCATTATGGAAAACCAACATTCACTGGGGTTGGTGCAAAACGAAATAAAAATGGACGCTCTGTTTGAGCCAGAATCTATAAAATATTGAAACCATGAAAGTAATTATAACTGGTGCCTCTGGCATGATTGGAAAAGGCGTGCTTTTGGAATGTTTAGATCACCCAGAGGTAACTGAAGTATTAAGTATTGGTAGAAGATCTTTGGAAATAAACCACCCAAAACTAAGGGAGTTAATTCACAAAGATTTTTCAGAATTTGAATCGGTGGCCGATAAGCTGAGGGGTTATGATGCCTGCTACCACTGTATGGGTGTAAGTGCTGCAGGTATGAGTGAGGAGCAGTATACCGTAATGACCTATGATTATTCAATTGCGCTGGCCAAGGTGCTGTATCAGCTTAACCCCGAAATGACCTTCACCTATGTTTCAGGGCAGGGAACAGATTCCACTGAAAAGGGTAGAAGTATGTGGGCAAGGGTAAAGGGCAAAACAGAAAACGATATAATAAACATGGGTTTTAAACAAGCCTTTGCCTTTAGGCCAGGTGCTATTATCCCTTTAAGGGGAATATTGCCCAGCAGCAAACTTTACCGTATGTTGGTTAAAAACCTAACCTGGCTATTAAAGCTGATTAAAAAAATGGCGCCCAACTCCGTGGTAAACACCACTCAGATTGGTTTGGCGATGATTAATGTTACTAAGCAGGGATATGAAAAACCAATTATTGACCCTAAGGATATTTTAAAACTTTCCGAATGACACTATCACCACAGTTTGGTGGCAAGGTTCGTAAACAGGATTTGGCCAACTTTGAAAAGTCTCCACAGTGGAATGGTAAGCAGTTCAATAACCTTATCGATACCAAAATGGATATTAGCATTTGGAATGTTCCAAAATTGCTGGTTAAGACTTTTAGCAATACCAAGGAACGCTCGCCCGAAAAGCCTATCCCGGTAATCCCTTTTAATGAGGTTACGTTTTCGCCCCAAGATCAAAAGCCCAAATTCATTTGGTATGGCCACTCGGTTTTGTTGCTTCAGCTAAACGGGAAAAACCTATTAATAGACCCCATGCTGGGCGGTGATGCTGCTCCCATTGCTCCCTTTACCACAAAGCGATTCAGCCAAAACTCGCTAAAAGTGATAGACGAGCTGCCGCAAATTGATGCTGTTTTGCTTACGCATGATCATTATGATCACCTGGATTTGGCCAGCATAAAAAAGCTGATGCCTAAAGTGAATACGTGGTTTGTGGCATTGGGGATTTCTCGCCATCTGGAAAAGTGGGGTGTTGATGCCAGCCAAATCACGGAGTTTGATTGGTGGGATGAAATTGCTTTTGAAGACATTCATCTTACGTTTACGCCTTCCCGTCATTTTTCGGGCCGTGGAGCATTTGATAGGGCCAAATCACTTTGGGGAGGTTGGGTTTTTAAAACCGCTGAGCATAACATTTACTGGAGTGGCGATGGCGGCTATGGGTCCCACTTTGCTGAGGTTGGCAAAAAGTTGGGGCCTTTTGATTGGGCCTTTATGGAATGTGGCCAATACAACGAGCAATGGCAAGCCATCCACATGTACCCTGAAGAATCAGTTAAAGCCGCAGTTGATGCACAGGCCAAAGTAGCTACTCCAGTACATTGGGGCGGGTTTTCACTGGCCCTGCACAGTTGGAAAGAGCCTGTTGAGCGATTTGTAGCAGAAGCTGAAAGTCAGGGATTGAAAATTTGCACCCCCGAAATTGGTGAGGTAGTGTTGATGGAAGAGAATAGGGAGGCGGATTATTGGTGGAAAAGGATAGATAGTTAAGATGGGGCAGTTAACGTAGATTTATACCACAAATATTACAGCGTATGTCCCAACCCTCCAAAACCAAAAAGCCAATTATTTTTATTCTCATTGTCCTTAACCTTGTGGTTTTGCTGGGGCAGATATGGCCCGAGGGTGCACCGCCTTTTGCCCGTGTGGTCAATATTTTGTTTTTGGTTGGCACCTTGATATTCTTACTATTCTCCTTAGTAAAAAAGAAGGCCTGAAAACAGTAATACGCAATTAACTAAACCCCTAAAAATGGATAAGTACAAACAGATTTTTGAAAACAATAAGCGCTGGATACAAGAGAAACAGGCTGGTGAAAAGGATTTTTTCGCACATCTTTCCGAAGGGCAAAATCCGGAGTTTTTATACATAGGATGCTCTGATAGCCGTGTAACAGCAGAAGAAATTATGGGGTTGGCACCAGGGGAATTGTTTGTGCATCGCAACATCGCCAATGTAATTAGCAATACCGACCTCAATGCCATGAGTGTGATTGAGTATGCCGTAACTCATCTCGGTGTAAAACACATTGTGGTTTGCGGCCACTACTTCTGTGGAGGGGTAAAGGCCGCCATGCAGGCCAGCGATCTTGGTTTGCTCAACCCCTGGCTGCGCAATATCCGTGATGTGTACAGGCTGCACCGCCCCGAGCTGGATGCCATTAAGGATGAGGAAGCACGTTATAAGCGCTTGGTTGAACTTA
>CAXBJE010000450.1:0-3066 GCA_963975525.1 uncultured Owenweeksia sp.
TTCATCAATGCTTTTACGGATACGAGCCGCACTTTGTATGGCCTTTTGGTAATGTGCGCCTTCCATTTCCAGCCCAATGGCATTCCAGGTTGAAGTAAGAAAATGGCGCAGCACATCTCTGTTTTGCAGCGAAGTGCCTAGTACCGTAATCATTGGGCCTTCATATACCCCAAGTTTCGTACCCTCAAAATCGGATTTAGTTAGTTCGTTATCCAAAGGATAGTTATCAGCGGTACCTTCAAAAACATGAGCGGTTGGAATCATTAAATCACCTTTTTTGCCTTCCAAAATTCCGGCTTTGCCCATCACCGAAACGGACTTAACATTTAGGTGAACCGACTTTTTATCCACTTCAAAAGGCTTCAGCAATTCATCCATACACTCGTAGGCCTGCTCACCAAAAGCATAATCCATTACCAATATTATTGGCTTTTTATCAAATGAGCCTGACGTAAATGTAAACGGTAGGTTACAGTCTTTTAATCTTTCTAAATCAATTAGTTGTACAGATAGATTTGTTCCGGATTGATCCGTTATTTCAACCAAACCATTTTCCAGAGAAAAATTTCTAATCGCTTTATTGCTTTCATTCTTTTTGTCGTGTGCCGTATAAGTAGCAAGCTCGTACATGTTTTTGAACTTGTGTTCAGCCAGAGCCTCCATTCCGTACAAAGTATTCATAACACTATGTAGGTTGGCGCTAATAATATGTACCGGCCTTTCCATCCAGCTCCGCCTAATCATTTCCGCTTTAATATCTGCTGCCCATTGTTCACCATATACATGGTGACCTACAACGTCTCTAAGCTTAGCTGAAACAAATATTTCCTTCTTTGCTGAGTACTTGCTCTCATTCATGGCCACTTGCCCTAACCAGTAGGCAAAGTGATAAAGGCTAGTTCCACAACTGCTGCTGTTAAAAGAGTTTAGCGCTTTTTGAGTTTCCACAACCGTACGGCCCAAAACATTACTTAGATAGACTAATGCCCGCTTTTCATTTACAGGCTCATCATTTTTAAGCTGTTCTACAATTTCACGCAGCCTAAGCCAGGTGTCAGTTTCACGGCCACGATGGTCTAATCCCCGGTTCTTTATCTTCTCTGCCTCAATCGTTAAAAAGGTTATGTGGGTAAGGATATCATATATATCGCTACGTCCGCGGCTCATTTCCACATACATGCGGTCCTTATCTATACGGTAGCAATTGCGCCTTCTCTTTACAGGGATAAATGGTACATGGCCCGCCTCCTGAAAACCTTCACGTGCTACAAGCTGAATAAACCGGCACTCCTCTATTCCTTTGGGTAAACGCTCGGCCACATACAGCAGTCCTTCTAAATCCACACGTTCCGGATCGTCTATATCACCATATATTTCGGGCTTTAGCGTAAGTAAGGCCTCTTTCAGTTCCATACCACTAACCCCATTGGGCTTGTAGCTACCGCGGATAAACAGATGCCGCATGGTTATATAAAGGCGTTCTATGGCCGCCCTGGATTCTCTTGATCGTTGTTTTGAGTATTGCATGTTTCAATAATTGATGCGGTAAAGTAATACATTTAGCCCCACTCCTGCTACAATGTAGCATCACTAAAGGATTAAATGATTTGAATTCAGTGGACAAAAACGAAGAAGAGCTTTACTTCATTGCCATTGTTCCTCCTTCTCCCTTACGGGAAGAGATGCAGGAGCTAAAACAATATTTTGGAGACCTTTACAACAGCAAGGCTTCACTCAATTCACCACCACATATTACGCTGCATATGCCTTTCAGGCTGAAAGCCAAAAAGGAAGAAGTCCTTTCGAAAACTTTAAGAGAGTTTGCTCATGGACAAATTCCGTTTGAGATTAAACTCAAAGATTTTGGGGCATTCCCGCCAAGGGTTGTGTTTGTGGACGTGAAGGAGAATGAGGCTTTAATCGAGCTACAAACAGAATTGAACAAAACCTGCCGACAACAGCTAAACTTGCACAATGCCAATTATAAAGACCGGGGATTCCATCCTCACATAACCCTGGCCTTCCAAGATTTACGTAAACCAAAATTTTGGGAAGCATGGCAAGAGTTTGAGCATAAAAGTTTTGAAGGATCTTTTGCAGCTGATAATCTTACTCTGCTAAAACACGATGGTAAAAGATGGCAGGAGTTTAGGGAATTTGATTTTTAAAATACAAATCCAATGTGTTTTATTTCCTGCAATATGCTTAACCCCATTAGCATAGAGAAGCAGTTGCTAGACTAAAAAACTTGGCTATTTTTAACCATCGTAAATGTTAAACTTGGTCAATATTAATGTCAATATTGATCCATTTGACCACAAAGCCTTGAACATGGATGAGAATGAAATTGCCGTTAAGAGAAGAGAACAAAACTTCAACATGATAAAGTTCTTTTTCGGAACAGTGCTATTAGGTGTAATGGCACATCTCATTAATAGGGAAATTCAAACAAAACAAATTGAACTACAAGTTTCAATAGCCGAAACAAACTACGTTTCCAATTTTACTTCAAAGTTTTTTGAGATACCTGTAGAGCAAATGGACGACCGAATAGGGTATTTAAAATTTCTGTCAGTACTCAGTCAGTCAGATTCAGTAAGAGCCAGATACATAAAACTGCACGACCATTTTAAAACCACATACCAAGCCATAGAAAGCAAAAAAGACACCTTGGAGAAATTAGGCAATACTGTAAGTAACGAGATTGCTAAGGTTGAGGCAGCCGAAACGGAACTAGCTACAAAAGTTTCTTTGGAGAATGGCAAACCACTCACAGATGAGCAAATTCAGAAAAACAGAAAGGTTCTGCAAGATTTTGAAGAAAATGAAAATGTTATTAAAGCCAAGAAAGTTAGAGGAGATATTGAAACTAAAAAGGCAGAAGTAAGTGTAGGTTTTGCAAACACTATGGCAAGTGTTGATACAGTAATCAGAAAGTGGAAATGGATAGAAGACGGTTGGGTAAAAGAGGGATATTACAGACCTCATGGTCCAGATAGCATTTACATTGCGGTAACTCATCTTGACTCAGATGAAGGAAAAGTGATATTTGAGTTAAGAACACAA
>CAXBJE010000451.1:0-3060 GCA_963975525.1 uncultured Owenweeksia sp.
AAGGCTTGCAAAAAGCTCTTGATCAAGTGCCTTATTGTAATCTTTAAAATGCTCTTCTACCGAAGCACTGGCACTGGCCATAAGTGCATCAATTTTAGGCTGATATTTATCCTTTACTCCTTTTTTGTCTTCATCAGTTTTTGCGGCATCCATTTCCTCCGCCATCTTATCCTTAAGCATAAAGGCATTATCCATTAGGCGGCTAAAACGAAAGGCAAACAGAGCTAAGTCAGAACCTGTAAGGCCAGCCTCCAGTACATATACATTGCTTTTTACATAAGAGTCTGATTGCTTATAAGCATCTTCCAGTAAGGAAAGGGTTTCTCCATACTTTTCTTTTTTAGCAGGATTGGCATTCATCCACTTTCTGAAATCATCCTCAATAACCATCTTTTTTGCGGCTACCTTGTTTTGCTTTAGCTGCTCGGTTTGCCCGATGTAATATTTCCAGTAGTTGGCAACTCTCGCGTACTTTGATGCATATTGAATACGTGTAGCTTCATCAGCGTCCATATATTTTTTCATGATAGCCAACTTCAAGTCGCGCACTTCAACAACCGAAGGATTGTAAAGGTCAACAGCCTGCTTTACACCGTAGCTGCTCAGGTAGCGGTCAGTGCTTCCCGGGTAACCAAAAATCATGGTAAAGTCACCTTCTTTTACCCCATCCATAGAAATGGGCAGGTGGTGCTTTGGCTTCATAGGGATATTGTCAGCTGAGTACTCTGCCGGCTTTCCTTCAGCATCAGTATAAATTCTGAACATGCTGAAATCACCGGTATGGCGTGGCCACATCCAGTTATCAGTGTCACCACCAAACTTACCTACTGAAGATGGTGGAGCACCTACAAGACGAACGTCTTTAAAGGTTTCGTATACAAAAAGGTAAAATTCATTGCCATGGTAAAAGCTTTTTACATTGGCATCATAACCATTGTCTTTTGAAGCTTTATCGGCAATCTCTTTTCCGATTTCACGGATTTTAGCATCGCGGCTAGCCTCACTCATAGTATCGCTAAGTACAGCGTTTACCTGATCGGTAACATCCTCCATACGAACCAAAAAGCGAACGAACAGACCTTCATTGGGCAATTCTTCCGAATATGATTTTGCCCAAAAGCCGTCATCCAGTAAGTTGTTATCTGGAGTAGAGTGTGTTTGAATAGCATCAAAACCACAGTGGTGGTTAGTTAACAACAATCCATTTTTTGAAATAACTTCTGCTGTACAAAAACCACCAAGGGAAACAATAGCATCCTTAATACTCGAATTGTTAATGGAGTACAGTTGCTCTGGGGTTAATTGCAAACCGTTGGCTTTCATGTCTTCATAGTTGCGGCCTAATAAAAGTGGCAACCACATTCCTTCATTAGCTACGGCTGGTAAAGCCAAAACTAGGGCCAGCGCAAAAGCAAAGAATTTCTTCATCATTGTTTTAAATTTTTAAAGTGACGCGAAAATAATAATTATGATTCTCATTGAGTTCGTATTATATACTCTAATTGGGTAAGTTCCAGGTCAACAACTTATTAGAGAATATGGAAAAAGAACCTTTAGGGATTAAGAATGCAAAGCAATGAGTGTACTTGCATAGGCAGCAGAATAACAAAAGTATAAAAAAGGAGACCGCTACAAACGGTATTGCAGCGGTCTCCTGATTTTATGGTTAGGAATGAATTTAGTTTTTTACCACCTTCATCACATTAACTTCACCTCCCAGTTCATTTACCGTTACCATATAAACACCTTGTGGAAGTCCTTCCATATTTATTAGAACCTCTTTCTCGGCATTGTGGCTGGTAGATGAGATAAGCTTACCTGTAAGGTCATGAATTTTTACCTCATTGATAGCCAGATCACTTGATATGGTTAACAAATCCTGCACAGGGTTAGGGAACAGAACTAAGCGGTTTTCTATATCTACTGATGAAGACTTCTTGGTAATATCCCCATCATTACAGTTGATATCCATTCTAAAAGACAACCCACCCTTATCACTTGCTTTTCCAAGGTTTCTTACCGCCACAATCAGCTCGTTGGTGCCATTTGTAAGTATGGTGTTAAGGTTGGTGGCAGTTACCACATCAAAAGCATCTCCGGCAAGGTGGCCATTGCTTACCGCACCATTACTGTAGAATTTAACATCATGTGCAGGGAACTTGAAGTTTGATCTGCCAAAGCTTGTAATTAAAGCTACTCGTTGGCCATTCAGGTAAATATCGGCCTGATCATCTACGGTGGTCAAAATCCTCACATCAAGATTTGAGGCGTTTGTCAGGTTAAATTCTTTCCTTAAGTATGTTATGGAATTTCCGGTGGATAAAACCTGAGTGTTTTCAATGTCATTGATACTGGCAAAGCCATAAGGTTGACCCAAAACCACAGGGTTGGTATAGGTTCCAGGTGCGGGAAGGGAGGGCGCGCCATTCCAGGTTCCACTAAAGTTTGAAGGAGAAATGGTAGTGCTCTGGCTCCAGCTAACATCACTAACAACACTTAAGCAGGCCTGTGGACTAGGAGTTCCTCCGCATCCACTATCAGTTCTAATACTCAACATGGATATTACCGTGCTATCACAGCCATTGGCTGCTGGGTATACATCGGCATAGGTTCCCGCTGTTGTTTGATATGCTCCACCAACATATAGGCTGTCGCCTGGACAAATACTGTCTTTTACAGTTATGGTAACATTAGGTTTAATACTCAAAGTGGTAGTAACCACGCTGTCACAACCATTGCTGGCGGGGTAGGTGTCTTTGTAAATTCCAGCTGCTGTTTGATACGCACCACCTAAAAGTATACTGTCTCCATCGCAAATCATGGCGGATGCAGAAACAGCAACATTTGGTTTGATGGATAATGTAGTGTTCACTATACTGTCGCACGCATTGCCAGCCTGATATACATCTGTGTAAACGCCAGCTGTGGTTTGATATGCTCCGCCAAGTAAAATACTGTCACCGTCACAAATCATTGCATTTGCCGAAATGTTGACATTTGGTTTTACTGTTAAAGTGATTGTGTGTACACTATCACAACCGCTCTGACTTTGACTCGTGT
>CAXBJE010000452.1:0-3051 GCA_963975525.1 uncultured Owenweeksia sp.
GCATTTTGCTTGGCCAGACTCATTTCTCGCCATTCCGGTGTATAGTTTTTAAGTGCATATTCCTTGTGAACGAGGTGCGATTTGAAATTTTCCTTTTCCACATTACCCAATCTCAGTTTATCCTGATAATGAATAAGTATGGGCACGGTGCGTTCATTCAGCGTAAGCAGGTAGCTCCAATCCAGGTTGCGGTGATCCTTAATGTTTTCATGGATATTAAATCGGGTGGTTATGGTACTCCAATCCATGCAAAGGTTTACAGTGAGGATCATGAAGAAGGACCAATACAAATTTCGGAAGAGATAGGCATTGGTGCGGCCCTTAAATACTTTTAAAAATGCAAAAGCCAATCCGGCAGCAGCCATACTGAGGTAAACAAAAACACCTATTCGCTTTAGGGTTAACCCATACTCAATTACATAAAACAGGTTTTTAAAGCCAGTTGTGAACAACATGATTATGTTAAGTAGCATCCACAGCAGGGCCAGTCTTTTCAACCAACTGCTATTTGGCAGGCGGCTAAACTTACGTCCTCTGAAAAAGTAAAGAATAAAGGAAGTGGCCAGAACTATTGAGAAGATGAGCATGCCTACACCCTGATGTACATATTGGCTGTAGTTGTCGCCAACTCCATTACTCAGCTGGTTTACAAAAGCAATGTCACTCACCAAGAATATTATTAATACCAAATTCAATATCCCGAAAAGGGAAAGGCCGGCTTGCTGCTCAATGGCCGTTTTTGGGCTGTCTTCATCATCTTCATCAGAGTTAAACTCATTGCCCAACACCTGATCAATAAAGTTGAGTTTGGCGGGTAAGTAGGCTTTAAATATGTAGAGGGAGAAAAATGTACCCAGCATTAGTGTGATAATCATGCTAAAATCAAGCATGTTAATAAGATCCTGAAACCCCTCCTCAAAATAGGGATTGAAGTTGCTGTAAAAAGCGGCAAACAAAATGGCAATGAAAAGGGGAATCACCACCACAAACAGCCCTTTTAGTAGTTTTTGGTTGGATACCTGTTCCTTGTCCAGCGTTAAAAATTCTGCAATGGCGGTAAGCGGTCCGGTAAAAATGTTGATGAAAGATTTTGTCTCAAAAAACAGAAAACTATTATCGGGATAGAGCATTTGCTGACTGAGCCAGCTCATGCAGATGATACTCCAAATAATAGTATCAGGAGTGGCGTACCAGGCGGTACACCCGGCAGTAACCATTGTGGCGATGGCGGTGATAATAATGCGTGGCTCTTTAAACCGGGCGCTATCTGTGGCAAGCCAAAAAGCGAGAATAAGAATATCGAAAATGGCCAGATTTAGGCCCAGGCCGGTTTTGTGAAAGAGCAATACAAAACTGATTATGGACAGACCGATGGTCCAGTTTATGGATTTGCTTTTTGTGAAAGTACTTTGAATTGCAAAGTTCATGGGTAAAAAATTTTGAGGTTATGTTTTTAGCCCTCCAACCCCCAAAGGGGGCTAAAGGCCATTATGTTTTCTTAATTAAATTTTCTAGGGCAGTTAGGTGTTCGGAAAAAGCGGTGCGCCCCTTTGTGGTGGCAGAGTAGGAGGTATTGGGTTTTTTACCCACAAATTGTTTGGTTACGTCTATCATTTCCTTTTTCTCCAGAGCGTTTATGTGGCTGGCAAGGTTGCCATCGGTAACTTGAAGTATTTCCTTCAAATCGAGGAAGTCCATACTGTCATTCACCATTAGCACGGACATGATGCCGAGCTTTATACGGTTTTCAAACTCCTTATGTAAACCTTCAATAGGGTTTTTCATCGCTCATATTTCCAATACATGGCAGCACCATATACAATGTGTAGCACACCAAATCCGATACTCCAAAACAATAGTCCATTACCATAAAACCAGGTGGCCAAAAGACCAAGTCCTATTTGGCAATAGCCCAAGTAGCGAATATCGTTAAAGGTATATTTACTTCCGTTGATAAGGGCGAGTCCATAAAATAGGAGCATGGCCGGAGCGATAAGGTAAAGAGTTCCTTGTTTTAGCAGTATGAGAAGAAAGATGCCACCTGCTACTAAAGGTATAGCCAGGTTCCAGAGCATTTGCTGCGAACGTTTGTCCCAAATTTTTTGATTCTTCCGCTTTGCGTTTCGGGTGGTGAAAAAGATGGCTGTAATAATGGAGAGGATCAACACTGAGCCAGCAATCAAAATCATATCCGGCAATTTATCCAAGCTGCCGGCATAATCTGGTGAGCTGTATTCTCGGGTTTCGGGCATAAAGTGAAAGTGGGCAATAGCCGCCCCGATTAGTGCATATAGCCCTGCAAAAACTCCTGATAATCCCGAAAGGGAGATAAAGCGCGAGGAGCGCTCCATTAATTCCTTGATGTCTTTTAAGTCAGATTCAGCTGTTCTCATAAAGTACTTTGAATTACAAAGTAAATGTGTTGGGTTGAATTGAGCAAGTGGTTTGGGAGAATTTTAACAATGCATTGAAACATGGCAAGGTTTCTTTTATGAGAATACTTTAATTTTCGGTAATTAACCAAACCCTAAAAGCTATGGCTAACACCTTCTCTCAGTTATATGTGCAAATTGTTTTTTCTGTTAAAAGCCGGGATAAAGCCATTCCGCCTGCGCACCGTGATGAGATTCATAAATATATTACTGTATTAGTGGCCGATGAGGGTCAAAAACTGATGGCCATTTTTTGCATGCCAGACCATATTCACATTCTGGTTAGTTTTAATCCTGAAATGCCCATAGCTCAGTTGGTACGGAAGATTAAAACCGAATCTTCAAAATTTATTAATGGTAAAAGCTGGATGGCAAGCAAATTCCAATGGCAAAGTGGCTATGGTGTGTTTTCGTATTCTAAAAGTCAGGTGCGGAATGTGGTTAACTATATTTTAAAACAGGAAGAACATCATCAGTCAAAGTCTTTCCACACGGAATATCGTCAGTTTATGGAGAAATTTGAGATAGATTATGACGAGCGATATTTGTTTGATTTGGAATGAAGGTGGGCCGGAACAAGGCACCCCTACAGGGTGCATAGATGAAATCTCCGGCTAAA
>CAXBJE010000453.1:0-3050 GCA_963975525.1 uncultured Owenweeksia sp.
AAAAGGAAAAACTCCGTTGGATGCTGGAAGATCAACAAAAGGAAATTTTTCATTTGATTTTATAAACGATTTGGAAGGAATTTGCGTGGGTGGCGATTATACAGGCGACTCGGCCACAACTTATAGTATTGCCAAAACAATAGATGGCGGTAAAACCTGGAGGCTAATTGACGATCCCATTATTTCAGGGAAGTATAATTCTTGCGTCAGTTACCTAAATTATGACACTGTAATTTCCACCAGCCGGACAGGAATTAGCTATTCCTATAATGCTGGCAAAACCTGGAAAGCATTCTCAGGCAGTTATTACACTTGCTCCTCTGCCAAACAGGTTATTTGGTTATCCGGCCCAAATGGTAGTCTTGCCAAACTGTCGTTTTAAGTTTTACAGTTCCGGCTAACCTTGTTAATCTCCACAAAGTGCTCACCTTTTTGAGGTCAAAAAAAAATTATTCTCACTATCATAATATGGCTATTTTCACTTTTGAGTTTTGCGGAAATAATCTTAATGCAAAATTTTGAAAAACAGCATTTTAGTTGATTTTCTGATTGTAAATCAGAGAAAGCTTTAAGTAGACTTTGCCTTTCTAGTCTCTACGAACGGTTTTGAAAACATTAGGTTACTTAAAGTGAAGATGGTAATGGAAGAAGCAAAACAATTGATGGAAATTCAGTTTAATACCTCTGGATTTTAAACGTGGGGCTTGAAATATGGGAATAGATAAAGAGACCATTCAAAAGGAAATTGAGAACATGCGAAAGAAGCAAGGCTTCATTGATAGTATGATTGAGCAAACTGAAGATCACATTCTTGTAGTGGATAAGGATTACAGGGTTTTGGCACTTAATGCACTTCATCAAAATGAATTTAAGCGCAGGTACAATAAAACTCTAAACGTTGGTGACAATGTACTAGACTTTTTAGAGGATTTCCCCAACTCTAAAGCGAGAATGAAGGAGCTGCTTGGCTCAGCACTATGTGGTTTAAAAACAGTAGTAGATAAGTATAAATCCATCGAAATAAACGATGATGGAAACTCAATCTATTACCAAATGCAGCAGCTTCCAATAAGAAGTGAGGGCAATGAGGTTATTGGAGCAGCACTTATGTATCGGGATATTACCAACCGGGTAATTACTGATGACAAAATTGAATATATAATTCGCCATACGGCAAACCTAACCGAGGAAGAGTTTTTTAATGATCTTACCCTCCAAATGCACAAGATGTTCGGGGCAAATCACATTTATATAGGGTTATTAGATCAGGCTACCCAATCAATAACTACCAGGGCCCATCGGAAAAACGGTATTAATGCAGCCAACTTTAATTACCAGTTGGAAAACACCCCAGACGAAACCGTCATTACAAAAGGAGTATTACAAGTGTTTGAGTCGGTAAGGGAGATGTTTACCGAAGATCCAAAATTTGCAAAATGGGATTGTAACAGCTACTGTGGAATTCCGATTTTCTCCCCAACTACGGGGACCGCCCTGGGCATTTTTGTAATGGCACATAATGCCCCCCTTACCAAATTTCCAAATAGTGATTATTTGTTTAACGTAATGGCGCTAAGGGCTGGTGCTGAGATTGAAAGTATTCATAATCTGGCTGCACTAAAGGCTCATGACAAGCAATTACTGGACATCACCCACAATGTGCCTGAAGTAATATATGAGTACATCACAGGTGAAAATGCGAAAAACAACAGATTCACTTTTGTAAGCAGAGCTGCTGAGGAAATTTATGAAACCAGCATTGATGAGTTGTATAAAAACCCGCAAGTGGTTTGGAAATCAATTCATCATGAGGACTACGATGGGTTTGTTAAAGGTATTGATGAATGCTCCAAAGAGCTTAAAACATTTCACTGGACAGGTAGATTGGTCGGCAGGAACTCCTATAAGCTACGCTGGGTAAAAATTACGGCTAAACCACAAAAACTCGGAGCAAATCAGCTAAAGTGGCATGGTGTGATTGATGATATCTCCAGGATAAAATATATTGAACAGGAGTTAATATATGCCAAAAAACTGGCAGAGGAGTCAGCCGCCTCCAAAGAAGATTTTCTGGCAATTATGAGTCATGAGATTCGCACTCCACTTAATGGGATAGTTGGAATCACTGACATAATGGTAGAGGAAGCTACTCCGGATCAGATGGAGTATTTAAACTTATTAAAGTTTTCTGCCGAAAACCTAATGACACTTATTAACAACATCTTAGACTTTAGTAAGCTAAATGCGGGCAAGATTGAGATTTCTCAGGCTCCTGTTTATATAAAATTACTTCTAAAAAACCTGGAACACGCCCACTCCTTTCGTGCTAAGGAAAATGGAAATGAGCTACACTTTGTTGTTGACCAACAAATACCTGATATAATATTGGGAGATGATATGGTACTTCTCCAAATCCTAAATAACTTAATTGGGAATGCGGTAAAATTTACCCGATCAGGTAAAGTTGAATTGGTGTTAAACGTAGTTGAAGAAACGCCTGAGGAGGTGACTATTAACTTTGAAGTTAACGATACTGGTATTGGCATTTCTAATGAGGATTTGAATGTAATATTTGACAAATTCCAACAACTTGGAGATAAAAATCAACAAGCCGGAGGTACTGGTTTGGGGTTGGGAATTGCTAAAATGCTGATTACAGCTCTTAAATCTGACTTAGGAGTAAAAAGCACTTTGGGCGAAGGCACAAGTTTCTTTTTTACCGTAACCTTTAAGAAGTCCCTAACAGATCCTCTTAAACAAGCTCATGCAAATAAGCAGTTTAGTAAACCAGCTTACACCAAAAACATCAAATTGTTATTGGTGGAGGATGTTACGGAGAATAAGGAAATGCTCGTACGCTTCCTTGTTAAGTCTGGAAACTTTACTGTTGAAACAGCTTCTAACGGTATTGAAGCCATAAAAGCAATTCAGGAAAACACGTACGATATTGTACTTATGGATTTAAGGATGCCCTTAATGAATGGCAGGGAAGCCGCAGCTGTTGTTAGAGGATGGTCAGAACCTCAATATAAGTCTCTTCCTATTGTGGC
>CAXBJE010000454.1:0-3022 GCA_963975525.1 uncultured Owenweeksia sp.
TCACATATCTTCCCGTTTCAAACCTTGGTTTTTTGATAACACATTGAACAAGCTAATACTCAAATTATTTACATGAAAATATTAATGGTTTGCCTGGGCAACATTTGCCGATCTCCACTTGCGGAGGGTCTCCTGCGGGAAAAGGTCAAAAATTTGGATGTAACAGTGGACAGTGCTGGCACATCGGCATATCATGTTGATGAAGCTCCTGATCCAAGATCTATACAAACAGGTCGTAAATACGGAATCAATATTTCAGACCTCCGAGGGCGGCAGTTTACCGTTGCTGATTTTGACAACTTTGACAAAATCTACATTATGGACCAAACTAATTATAACAATGTGGTGGCCCTGGCGCGAAACGAGCAGGATAAAGCCAAAGTAGAATTCATCCTGAATGAGGTTACCCCAAATTCAAATTCTTCTGTACCTGATCCTTACTATGGTGGGGACAGGGGATTTGATGATATGTATACCATGCTGGACAAAGCCACTGATTCAATAGTAGAAAAAATACAAAATGGACAACTCTAAGCCTACCGGTAAACTCTACCTCATCCCTTCCCTTATGGGAGATGTGGAACCATTGGAGGTGCTTCCACTGGCAGTAAAAAAGGTTATTGACATGACCTTTCACTACATCGTTGAAAATGAAAAATCAGCTCGAGCCTTCATAAAAAAGGTGCATCCGGGTAAGAGTCAGGATAAGCTGAACATGTATGTGCTGAACAAGTATACCGAGCCGGAAGAAATTCCAACATTTTTGGAAGCATGTATGCATGGGTACCACATGGGAATTATTTCTGAAGCGGGTGCTCCAGGTATAGCCGACCCCGGCAGTGATGTGATTACCATGGCCTATGAAAAAGATATTAGGGTGGTGCCACTTGTCGGGCCATCTTCCATATTAATGGCCATGATGGCCAGTGGAATGAACGGGCAAAATTTTGCCTTTACAGGATACCTTCCCATTGATAAAGGCGAGCGCTCCAAGCAAATCAGGGTGCTGGAAAAGTGGAGCAGAGAAAGTGGGCAAACCCAAATTTTTATGGAAACCCCCTATCGCAATGATAAACTCTTTCAGGATTTAATGGATACATGTAATGATCATACGCGACTGTGTGTGGCCTGTGATATCACCTTGCCCAGCGAAATGATAAAAACACAAACTATCAGTTGGTGGAAAAAAAACACGCCTGACCTGGAGAAAAGGCCTACCATTTTTATTCTCTCTGCCAGTTAATGAAAAACTTAAACCCAAAAGCCGGAACACTTTCCAATGCGCTTTTTGCGAAAGGCATTACGTCACTCTCTTTATTGCTTGACTGGGTAAAGGTTTTGCCTTACGGCAGAAATAGTAAAAGAAGTGACTATGCGCTTATCCTTAATGAGGAACGCGGAACCTGTAGCACCAAACATGCACTGGTAAAAGCTGTGGCTATTGAAAATGATTGGGATGAAGTGGTGCTTTGTATGGGCTTTTTCAGGATGAATGTATTCAATACACCCAAGGTTGCCACAACATTACAGCAGCATGGCCTAACCGAAATACCCGAAGCCCATACCTACCTTAGGATTGCTGGTGTATACACTGACCTTACAGGTATAAACAGCAGTATTACGGAAAGCGATATTGAGGAAGAGATGGACATTGAACCAGAGGATATTGGCTTGCTAAAAGAGGTACTACACAAGGGCCACCTAGCCCAATGGAAAGAAGATCAGAACATCAGTCACACCACTGCAAAGCTTTGGGAGATAAGGGAGGAATGTATTAAGGCCTTAGGTAAATAAGCCGCTCAAAGCTGAAGCAAGAACCTTCATTTTAAGCCTACCTGTAAAATGGGCTATATTTGAGAATAATCAAATACAAGCCTCTATGAAAAAAATAGTATTCCTTTCAATTGCCTTTATCACATTTCAAGTGTCCGGGCAACATACCATTCCTCAAACACCAAAAAGCCTTAATGTAGCCGCCCCATGTACCAAGCATCAGTATGTGGAATACGGCCCGGCACAAAGTACACAGCCTGTTTTGCCTTCAACTAAAAAAACCGTGTTAGCGGTTACCACGGTTGGCGAAACCAACTATGACCTTCAATCAAATGCGTGTGTTGGAAAGCGTATTAACTACAATGCCGGCACTGGAAAAATTGCCGCTGTATGGACAGGCTCCACTGGTACCAGCCCTTATAGTGACCGGGGGGCGTTTTACAACTTTTATGACGGAACAGCCTGGGGGGCCAAGCCCACTGGGCGTATTGAAAATTTGCGCACAGGTTGGCCAACACTGGTGCATACAAACATCTCCGAACTGGTAATATCTCATGATTTCGGGACATTCAACCTTATTTTAAATAAAAGAGCCACCGCAGGCAGCGGGGCATGGACTCAAACCACAGGGCTAGGTAATGGCGCCTTAAATCCCGTTTGGCCCAGGGCCGCAGCTGGCGGCACCAACGGCAATACGGTTCACGTAATTGCTATTACAGCGCCTGTAGCCAGTGGCGGAACCGAGTACAAAGGATTTAACGGGGCCTTGCTTTACTGGCGCTCCACTGATGGTGGTACCACGTGGGGAATCCAGGATTCTATTATTCCCCAGATAGATACCGCTCAATACTCAGGTTTTTCGGCAGACTCCTACAGCATAGACGCCAAGGGAAATACTGTGGCCATAGGCGTTTTTAATGACCTGGAAGCTTCATTCCTTTTAAAATCTACAGACAATGGCAGCACCTGGACCCGTACTGAATTTTGGACTACAGGTTTACAGGATTATGATCCGGATGCTTCAGGTAGTATATCTGATATTAATAATGATGGTATAGCCGATACGCTGGAAAGCACGGATAATGCGGGTGAAGTGCTAATCGATAATAATGGATTGGTGCATGTTTTCTTTGGAAGACAGCGGTATTTGGATGATGATCCTGTAGTCGCGTCTAACTTCTCCTATTTTCCCGTAACCAATGGTTTGTTTTACTGGAATGAGAACTCCACCAGCGCCCAAATAATTACA
>CAXBJE010000455.1:0-3021 GCA_963975525.1 uncultured Owenweeksia sp.
CAGTAGGCCACAAAAGTGATAATGGTTGGGATTTTCACTTCACTCATTCCGCGCAAAGCGCCAAGGGCCACTACCTGAGTGCCATCTGATAATTGGAAAAAAACGGCCACAATTAGCAATTGGCTGGCAATGCCCATAACGTAGGTGTCATCTGTATAAAAGGTGGGGAAGAAGTCTCGGCCAATTAAAAATATGACTCCACAAACTGCCATAAAGAGCAATGCCATACCAAAGCTTACTCGCCCTGCATTTCGCATCGTCCTAATATCTTTTTTACCAAGTTGATTTGCAACGCGTACGGTTGCCGCTGCGCCAAGTCCACTAGCCATCATGTAGCTAAGGGCCGCAAGACTTATGGCTATTTGGTGAGCAGCCAGCGCTTCAGCACTTATTTGCCCAACAATTACAGCAGCTACGGCAAATGCCGATACTTCAAAAATGTACTGAGAACCTGATGGTATGCCAACTCTTAAAATATCAGTAAAGAAGCTACGCGTCCAAACGATGTTGCCATAATGGCGAAGGTATTTTTTGAATTGCCTCCCTTTAAAAATGTACAAATACATAAATACCGCCATAAGGATACGTGCCAGTACAGTGGCGTAGCCGGCTCCATTTAAGCCAAGTGCCGGCAGCCCCCAATTTCCATAAATCAACAGGTAGTTGAAAAAGATGTTAAGCAGGTTGGCACCAATGGAAACAATCATCGCCATCCGTGTAAATGAGAGCCCTTCAGCAAACTGCTTATAAGTAAGAAACAGAATAAGCGGAAAAATACTGGAAGTGATAATAAGCAGGTAGGGTTGTGCGAGCTCTTCTACTTCGGGCTCCTGGCCCAATAAGTGGGTGAATTGCGAAAAAGCCATGATCATTATAAAAATGGCTGCTGCAGTAATCAGATTTATGAGCAAACCATGACGTAAATAGCTACCTGCTTTATCGGGTCGGCCTTCGCCATCGGCATTAGCAATAGGGGTGGTAAGGCCAAATGCCATGCCCATACCAAACACCATAGGTATAATAAATATGGAGTTGGCAAATGCGGATGCAGCCAATTGAGCAGTACCTAACTGGCCAATCATAATACTATCAGCTAAGCCTACCATAACATGGCCAAGCTGGCCTATCATTACAGGCCAAGCCAGGCTAAATGTTGTTTTTAAATGTTGCTTGGTAGTCAAAACAGGACGAGAGAATTTTCGTCCTGCGAAAGTATTAGATTAATTCGGCTTCGTGGCGCTTCATCTCGCGTTCATAAAAAGCCTCTGCGGCATCAAGTAGGTTGGCAATTTCATCCACCAACTCTTCCTCTTCGCCTTCCAGTTCATCCATCCATTCCACTTCGTCATGGTTTACGTTCCATACAAATCGTGGGAACTCCGTGTGTACAATAAAAATTTCATCAGGCACATCGGTGTTATCTGCAAGTAAAAAATGTGGTAACTCCATCGGTTGTGTTTAAGCTTTTAAATATAGAGAAAGCCCTTCAATAAAAAGAGCTTTCTAAAAAATAAATCGTAAGATAAATCTTAGGTTACTTACTAGCGAAGGCGCGAACATCACTACCGCTTACCTCGCTGCCACCAAGTATTATAAGGCGTTCAACAACATTGCGTAGTTCGCGGATATTACCCGTCCAGTCAATTTTCTTGAGTTCTTCCATGGCATCGGAGCTAAACTTTTTAGGGGCAGTGCCATGTTCATCCGCAATTTTCTGGGCAAAATATTCGGTAAGCATTGGGATGTCTTCCTTGCGGTCGTTAAGGGCCGGCACCTTAATGAGTATCACGCTAAGGCGATGGTAGAGGTCTTCCCTAAAGTCTCCGTTTTCAATTTCCTTGGTAAGATTTTTATTGGTAGCGGCTAGTACGCGAACGTTTACCTTTATCTCTTTATCTCCACCCACAGGGGTAATTTTTCCCTCCTGTAAAGCACGTAGCACTTTAGCCTGGGCACTTAGGCTCATATCTCCAATTTCATCAAGAAAAATAGTACCGCCATTGGCTTGCTCAAATTTTCCTTTCCTGTCTTTCACAGCAGAAGTAAAGGCTCCTTTTTTATGTCCGAAAAGCTCACTTTCAATAAGCTCAGAAGGAATGGCAGCACAATTCACTTCTATCATCGGGCCTTTGTTGCGCTCACTTTTTTGGTGAATCCAATGAGCTACAAGTTCCTTCCCTGTTCCGTTGGGTCCGGTAATCAAAACCCGGGCATCGGTGGGGGCCACCTTTTCTATCATCTCTTTAATAGATTCCAGCGCCTGAGATTCACCCACCATTTGGTATCCTTTTGAGATTTTCTTCTTTAAGGTTTTGTTCTCCTTTACCAAATCAGTGCGGTCCAATGCGCGCCTTACTGTGGTAAGAAGTCGGTTTAAATCTGGTGGTTTAGATATATAATCATAGGCTCCCTTGCGCATGCAATCCACAGCTGTATCTAAATCTCCGTGGCCCGATATCATAATTACAGAAGTATCGGGATGCTTTTCGCGGATATTTTCCAAAACTTCTATACCATCCACACCGGGCATTTTTATGTCACAAAGCACAAGGTCATATTCCTTATCGGCCACCATATCTATGGCCTCTTTACCATTTTCGGCCTCATCAAGCTCAAAGGTTTTATCTTCATCCGAAAGGATGTTTTTCAATACATTTCTGATTGCCTTTTCGTCTTCTACAATAAGGATTCTAGCCATTTGTTTTTTTCTTTTAATGTAGTGAATACACCCTCCTTAAGGGCGTATGTGGAAAGTTTCATAGTTTTTATGCCTAACCGCTTTAGCAGAAAATTGATTTGGATGCAAGCCATCGGCATAAGGTCGGCCCGCATGGGTATCATACCCGGAGTACGTAATCTTTGTTCGTAAGGGCTGCTTATCATTTTTTGAGCGATACTCATATATTGATGAAGCTCAAATTCATATGAGGTTTTGGTGGCATCGTAATTTCCTTCCGGGTTGGCTGCCTGAATCATACAGGCCAGTGTATCAAACGAGCCGCTGCTGCCAATAAGGGTTTT
>CAXBJE010000456.1:0-3015 GCA_963975525.1 uncultured Owenweeksia sp.
CACCCCCGTTGTGGCCATGATGATGCCCTATGTGTATCAATGGGGTAGGAAGCATAAAATCAACCCATCAAGGTTACTTATCCCACTATCGTTCAGCGCCATTTTGGGTGGTGTTATTACTTTGATAGGTACTTCCACAAACCTTGTGTTAAATGGTCTTTTAGAAGAAAACAATCGCCCCTTGTTAGATTTTGGAGATTTTCTTGTGCCAGGACTTTTAGTAACCGCTGGCTGTTTGATATTTATGTTTCTGTTTGGCCCATGGTTGTTACGAGACAATAAGGAGATTCTAAAATCTCTGGAGGAAAAAGCAAGGGAATACATGGTGGAGTCCAGGGTTTTAAAAGGTTCGGAGCTTATCGGTAAAACCGTGGAAAAGGCCGGGCTTCGTCATTTGGAAAGTGTTTTTCTTACGGAAATTGTACGTGGCAATAAAAGGGTAAGTCCTGTGCGCCCCACCGAAATTTTGGAAGAAGGCGATGTATTGCTGTTTGCAGGAGAAATGGCCAATACACTACAGGTTATTAAGCAGGTAAAAGGTTTGGAGCTTCAAGATCGCTCAAAGTTTGAAATTAAAAATGATGCTGAGATTATTGAGGCCATTGTTACCCAAAACAGTACCCTCGATCACCGTACGGTAAAGGAAATCAGCTTTCGCGAAAAGTATGATGCGGCCATTATAGGCATCCACCGCTTAGGTGAAAAAATTAGTGGCAAAATTGGTTCAATGGAACTAAGGACCGGAGACCTATTACTAATTACGGCCGGAGCTGAGTTTAGAGATAGAAGTGCCAGAACCAATGATTTGCTTATTGTAAATACTATTACCAGAGCGGCCCAATTACCCAATTGGCGCCTTTGGGCATTTTTAGTTTCTGCTTTAGGAAGTGTTGTTTTGATTTCCACAGGTGTTATTGGACTACTTTCCGGTTTACTTGTAATTCTGTTTGCTCAGGTTCTGCTGAGGATGACGGACATGGAGAATATTAAGAAAAACGTGAGCCTTGATTTATTGGTGGTCTTGATTGCCGCACTTGCCCTTGGCAAGGCGTTAATCGGTAGCGGGGCTGCTGACTATCTCAATGAACTGTTTTTTGCCAATGCTGCTTCATGGAGCCCTTTTATTACTCTTTGCGTAGTGTTTGCGGCCACGTTTGTATTAACCTCTTTAATAACTAATGTAGCCGCTGTTACCATAATTTTCCCAGTGATTTACAGCTTGTCCACCTCATCTGCCTTACCAGAAGAGGCACTTTATTTAACGGCTGCCTATGCAGCATCCTGTTGTTTTGCCACCCCATTCGCTTACCAAACCAACCTTATGGTTATGGAGGCAGGTAACTATAGTTTTAATGATTTTATACGAATTGGCATTCCGGTTAGCTTGGTGTACGCCCTAATATTCCTGACCTTTGCCGCCTTTAAATACAACCTCATATGAGCGAAAAGCTCCATATAATTCCACACTCACACGATATTACAGCTGCTGATCGAAGGAAACTTCGAAATCACAACTCATTTGTGATTTGGTTTATTGGATTGAGTGGTTCTGGTAAGTCAACACTGGCCAGCCTGCTTGAAAAGAAGCTTTATGAGCGGGGAATTGGCACCTATATTTTAGATGGAGATAATATACGCTCGGGGCTTAATAAAGACCTTGATTTCTCGGATGCTTCCCGTAAGGAAAACATCAGACGAATAGGAGAGGTGGCTAAATTGATGGTAGATGCCGGAGTAGTTGCCCTTACCGCTTTTATTTCTCCCTTTAAGGAGGAGAGGGTGTCGGTGAAAAAACTTGTTGGAGCTGATAGGTATGTTGAGGTTTATGTGGATTGCCCCGTTGAGGAGTGTGAAAAACGCGATGTAAAAGGACTTTATGCAAAAGCAAGGAAAGGCGAAATATCCAACTTTACAGGTATAAGCTCACCATTTGAAATTCCGGAAAACCCAGATGTAGCTGTAAAAACAGCGGAGCTAGGTGTGGAAGAAGGAGTGGAGAAAATTATGAAAGTGATAGAAAATAAATTGCTAGTAGGGAGTTAGGAGTAGGCCCTTTGACTATCGCTCAGGGTGACAGAAGTATGTGATTGCCCGGCTTAGAAAATACAACATAAAGTGTACGCCATACATAATACAATAGAAGATAAACAAAGAGGTACACGGGTTTTAATACTCGGTACTAAATACTAATTACTCAGTACTAATAAAATGAGATATTCATTAACACACCTTAAGGAGCTTGAAGCGGAATCCATATATGTGATGCGCGAGGTGTATGCACAGTTTGAAAATCCAGCCATCCTTTTTTCAGGAGGTAAGGATTCCATAGTACTTACCCACTTGGCCAAAAAGGCCTTTTGGCCAGCCAAAATTCCATTTCCACTGGTACATATTGATACCGGTCATAATTTCCCGGAGACCATGGAATTTCGTGACAATTTGGTAAATGAGCTTGGCGTAAAACTTATTGTTGGTAGTGTGCAGCAATCTATTGACCAGGGCAAGGTGCGTGAAGAGTCTGGTAAAAATGCGAGCCGAAATGCCTTGCAAACAACCACGTTGCTGGATACCATTGAGGCCAATGGTTTTGATGCCTGTATGGGGGGTGCCCGTAGAGATGAGGAAAAGGCTCGTGCCAAGGAACGTTTCTTTTCTCACAGAGATGAATTTGGACAGTGGGACCCAAAAAACCAGCGCCCGGAGCTTTGGAACCTTTTTAACGGTAAAAAGAGCATGGGCGAAAACTTCCGTGTTTTCCCAATCAGTAACTGGACAGAAATGGACGTATGGCAGTACATTTTACATGAAAACATTGCCATTCCATCCTTATATATTGCTCATGAACGTGAGGTGATCTGGAGAAACAACTCCTGGCTTCCGGTATCGGAGCACATTAAGTTAGACGATAATGAAACACCAGAGCGCAAAATGATTCGCTTCCGTACCCTTGGCGATATTACTATAACCGGAGGTGTAGAATCTGAGGCGGACACCTTAGCAAAAATTGTGGAGGAA
>CAXBJE010000457.1:0-3010 GCA_963975525.1 uncultured Owenweeksia sp.
AATTCTGAGGATCCACAGGCCTGTCGCTAAACAATTTAAAATCGAAAGGATACGAAGTAAGTATCTCTGCACTACCAAAGTAAATTGGGCTTGCCCCTCTGGTAGTAGTATTCACAACCCCACCCACGGCATCACCGTACTGTGCTGGTAAACCACCTGTAATAATCTCTGTAGATTGAATGGCTGCCTGAGGGATGCTAACATTACTCCTCATTTTCACACCATTCACATAATATATTGTACCCTCAGCGCGAGAACCACGCACGTTAATATTACCATTAGCATCAGCAGTAGCGCCTGCTGCAGTGGCCACAACGCCACCAATACCCCTTACTGCCAGCTCTTTTATATCTTCAGCATTAAAAGTTTTGGTAGCCTTACTTTTATCGATAAGTGGTTCTGTCCAAACCACTTCCACCACGTCTAACTCATTTGAAGACTCTACCATTTTAAAATCCTTATTGGTAGCGCTATTCGGGGCAATGTTAATCTTCTCAAGCTTTATGGTTTTATAGCCGAGTACAGAAACTTCAACATTATAAGTACCCGCAGTAATAGGGTTGATGTTGTACTTTCCGTCAAAGTCAGTTGAACCTCCACCCACAATTCCACCGGCTGCATCTTTAACTACAACGTTGGCAAAGGGCACACCTTCTCCTGTTTTTTGATCCGTAATGGTTCCTCGCAAGGAACCTGGTCGTTGCTGAGCGTAAGTCGTAAGCGTAAAAATGATTAAGAAAAACGCAAGTAGTTTCTTTCCCATAGGTATCCAATCTAAATTATTATGAGCCCCTTTTTTTTGAAGGCCGTAAATATAACATAAAACTCCTCTTCTTAACAAAGTGTTAAAGCCCGTAAATCAAGCCCATCCTGAATAATTGGTTTAGATCCAACTTTTTCATTCCTACATTTACTAGATATCAACCAGATATAAAATTTTTCAATACTAAAATCTTATCATCTTTGTTAATGAAATGTAATTTTCACAATGTTTATGAGAACGTTTACAGTAGTATTGACGCTAATTGTTCTTGGGGTTGCCTCAAGTTGTAAAAAAAATGAAACTTCCTACTTCCCCAGTGTGGCTTTTGAGCAAAGGGTGTATTTAAGCAACCCTTCCAGTTTTGACCTTAGCGTACCTGGTGGTTGGATTTATACCGATGGCGGATATAAAGGTCTTATTATTTACAGGCGTTATTTAAATGGTGGGCAAGATGATTTTATCGCCTTGGACAGAGGTTGCCCCACCCATTATTCCGAATCATGCGCTACCCTCAAGACCACATCTGATGATCTTTTTGCAAAATGTGATTGTAACAACGAGAAATATTTGCTTTTTGATGGAGCCCCTTCTGAAGGTGCCTCATTAGGGATGCGGCAATATCAGGTAATCCGAAACGGGGATGTATTATACATATCAAACTAAAAAAGAGGCTGACAAAAAATGTCAGCCTCTTTTTTTACTCTGCATAAAGAAAGGATATTTAAACCTCCTCTCCTTTTTTCTTATAGGCATCATATGCCTTCTTACCTCCAAGGGCTGCACCAGCCGCAATTAGCAGACTAATACCTCCATCAATAGGAGTTGGGTTAAACCCCGGGTTTCCATTACCTGGCTGGGCATAAACCGCTACAGCTGTAATGGCCGTAAGAAAAAATGTTGCTACTGTCTTTTTCATAATCATTATTTATTAGGATTGATCAGGTTTCTTAGTGAACAACCTTATTGGAGTGAATTTGCTTTCCGCTAGAGCTAACGTTTATCACATATACTCCTTTAGCCCAATCTGTCATGTCAAACTCTACTATTCCATTTTGGTTTAATGAATTTGCCACTTGCTTACCATTCATATCAAATACAGTAATATCTGCGTGGTTAACCACATCAAGATTAACTGCTAAAGTTTGATTTTTAACATAACTAAATACTACAGCTCCATTAAGTTCATCTAAACCAACAGCTCCGGTTTTGTTAAAGTGAACTACAAAGCGGTCAGCATTAGCCCCAACTGCATGAGTAAAACCATATCCTGATTTTCTGATGTTTGTGAAGTTACCCAACATTTTATCTTCAAGAATTACGGTCCATTCTGCAGGAAGTCCATCGTAATTCATGTTCAACTGATAATTACCAGCCTCATCTCCTTGAAAATAAAGATCAACATCTTTTGTAGTCCAGGCATCACTCATTCCGTTAAACACCATCTCCTTGTTGTCCGCAGACATGGTATAAATATTAGGATATCCGGTATTCATTCTTTTTGGACCATCCTCACGGAACAAGCTGTTATCGTTGAAATTGGCGTCAAATTTAATTTCGCTCTCATCACTATAACCCAAGCCCATGTGAGCAACATTAAACCTCACCAAACCAGCAATAGCAGTAGTTTTATATAATGTCTGTTCGTTGGTTACATTTCTTTGTGTCTCTGTGAAATCAATTGTTCCATCAGTAGTGTTATCAACGGTAACAAAGAAAGCCTGACCAGGAGGAATATCATCCGTAGCACCGTTTGTACCAGAACCACTAAATGTATAGGTACGATATTGAGTTGTACCTAGATTTGGATCTCCATCCTGAATATAATAGATATTACCTAATTCTGAATTATCCGTAACCACTTCCTCCCAATCAATTGCACTAGGAAAAGGATTTGGCACCAGGTTAAATCTTCCAACAGCCTGTCCGGAAACAGAAATAGCAACCGGAGCTTCAGCTAATGGTCCTTCAATCTCAAGATCAAACGGCCCACTACCAAAAAAGGTTCCGTCACCACCATATAATTGATAACCCCTATCATCAACATCTGTGGTTGTTTTGTCAGTTACATGAGTCCACGTACCATCTGCAGTATTTGTTGCTGGCAAGGCGGCATTGTAATACCAAAGGTTTGTATTAGCAGAAGAAGCAACAGTCTGAATAAATATACCTGTCATATCATTCCACTGGGCATCCACAGGAAGAGCCATATTAAACCACTTACCAGAACTTGCAGTTCTGTGCGTTTGG
>CAXBJE010000458.1:0-2988 GCA_963975525.1 uncultured Owenweeksia sp.
CTGGTAGAGGTATCTTTTATCCTTAGTGAATTAGGAATCCTGGTTAGGCCATTAAGTACTGTAGAAATAAGGGAGCGCGTACTTAGTACTCCATTACTGGAAGAGGTTTAGTTTTCTTTTTAGCCCCTCGCCTTTTTTGTTGATTCATCTTCCGCTTGTTATACCATATTAATGTACCTGTAATAGGCAGGCTGGTACCTATAAGTGCGGCTATAAAAAACAATAGCTTAGAGAAGCCTCCATATACGTTAGTCAAATGAATATCGTGAATGGTTTTTCACTAAAGTCGTCTACGGCAAGTATATCCCCTGTGTTTCTGTTAACCCAAACTTTATCAGGTGCGGCAAATGCAAAAAAGCCTGATTTGTACTTCCGCACCTCCGTTACCTGAGATTCTCCCTTTCCGAAGTTTATACGATGTAAGCCGTCATAGCTAAATTTTTCATCTGCCATAGCACGTAATTCAGTTATGCTTAATGGAGTGGTAAAAATGTCCTGACTACCATCCTCATTGTTCTCCACATTGTTTCCTCTCGCAAAAACCTCTGCGCCAAGCAAAGCGCTAGCGCCATTTCTATACCACTCAAAAGACCAGTTGAGGCCAGTTAAGGCCAATACAAGCAACAGTACAGATGCATAGAAACCCAACACATTGTGAAGGTCGTAGTTAACTTTTACCCTTGGCGCACGCGTTTTTAGCTTAAAACCATTTTTAAGAAACTTGAGTTTTACGGGCCACCACATATATATCCCCGACAGGATCATCACCAAAAAAATGAGTGTGGCCACACCCACTATAGGGCGGCCTATGGACGAATCTAAAAGCAGCCAGCGGTGCAGGCGGAAGAAGAAACCAAAGAACTCTTTTACCCCACCCGATGCATTACCTAAAATTTCACCTGAGTAAGGATTCATGTAATAACGTGTTCCATGCCTTTGCTCCGGTTTTGTTTTAAGGCTAAATATGTAGGCCTCATCCGCTTTTTCAGGAACTATCACATAGGCTACCTCTCCTCCTTCCTCACTTTGCAGGATTTCAATTAGTTGCTCTTCACTAAGAGTACTCTCGCCCTCAGTTACATAAAACTTCCCGGGTTGCAACAAGCGTGTAATCTCATCTTCAAAAGCAAGCACGGTACCGCTAAGGCAAATTATAAATATGAGAATACCGCTCCCCAGGCCTAGCCATAGGTGGATATTATGAATACTAGACTTTAAACTGTTTTTAAATTTTGTCATTTATTAGTTGTTCAAAGTGTGCATAACCGCTCCCATCCAAGCTGCTTGCTCCAAAATATTATGTAACTCCAGTAATTCATTTCCGGTAAGCCAAAGCCGTGTGTAGTGATCTTTTAATGGAATACTAAATCGCTTTTGGCTGCTGCCTTTACAAATTTGAGCCTCAGCAATTTCCTTCTTTAGCTTTCGCCTAAATTGGTTAAATTCACAATGCTGAAAGATGAAATGCGAGGTGCCAAAGGCCAGCTGAGTAAGGTTGCAATCAGGGCAACGCATTACTGCGCCATTAGCATTTTAATATAAAACTGTGGGTTCCCAAGGCATTAAATAAAATTTTTATTGTGGTGCCTCATACCGGCTTATTTTAAAAAGCCGGCAGAGGACTTATTTCCAAAATTGACAGGGAGGCAATTTTGAAAATATCACAATGGTAAATACTCAAAACTTACCCCTCCTTTATTTCCGTTTTCGTCATAAAAGCCGGTAAAATGAAGTCGGTAATTTTGCTCTTCGGCATCTTTTACAAAAAAGTTCTTATTCGCGTATACTGAATAGGCACCGGCATCTAAATCATAAAACTTCCAATCGTGCCCAATTACATCAGGGCGCTTGCTGTAGCTAGAAAAGTTTATATCATTAACCGTAAGCTGATTATAGCTCCAGCTGCTATCTGCGTAACTCTCCGTATGAAAATAGGCCTGCGTTTTATAGGGATTTATCAAAACTCCGGTAACGGAATAATCCAAAGTATCAGCACCATCATACAAGCGTTCCATGTATTTGGTAAATACAATGTCCCACTCCTCCTTTGGTGGCTCTAGTTCAAGTACCTCATTTGGTTTTGCCAAAGAAATGTACACGTGGTTATACCCCCTGTTTAACGGAATGGTGGTTTCTACCAATTGGGAATGATCCAGATTTGAAACTTTGAGATGATAGCCTTTTTCATCAAAACCAGTAATCTGAAAAAGCTTATAACCGCGCGCTTGATTATTAAGTGTTTTCCCTAGGTCAATAATGCATACATGCCCTTTGGGAAGGGTATCCTCCCAATCGTTCATCATATATCCATTGCTAAAAAAGCGTCTTGCTCGCTCATACTCAAAATCATAATCGCTCACGTTAAACGAGGCATTAAAATCGGTGCTTCCTGTAATAGCAACCCGTTGCAACATTGATGGGTTTACAAATAAATTAGGATGACCGGCATCGCAACCGAGGGCTAAATCCCAAACATCTCGCTTATTAAAACCCTTGTTTCGGCCGCTGCTCAAATCAAAATATACTTGATTTTGGTAATCAATTCCACCTTCAGAACCCATGTTTACCTGACCCACCAAATCGGTTAAAAACCTGGCCGGTAAGTAATCTTCCTCCTTTTGGCAGGAGGCCAGGGTTAAAAGTGAAATTGCTATGAGACAAACTTTATACATTATAAATTCAGTTGTAATTTGGTAAAATAGGTGCGGCCATAACTCAAGGGTACCGATGAAGTTCCACTGCTATGAGCTCCTCCTGAAATGGCGTTGGTAGAACTCAGGTTTGTACGATCAAAAATGTTTTTCACCCCAATGCTCCACTTTAGTTTATCCTTTAAAAAACTCTTTTGAAGAGTGAAGTCAGCCATAGTATAGGCTTCAAAGGTTGTGGTAACTAAATCCTCTGCTGCATTTAGCACCAGGGCCGGGCGCTCACCTGTATGATTTATAAAAAGGGCCGGGCGCAAACCTATTTTTTTGAAGTTGTAAT
>CAXBJE010000459.1:0-2987 GCA_963975525.1 uncultured Owenweeksia sp.
CACAGGGCGTAAATCGATTTGACCAGTTTTTGGTTGGTACCTATTTTAATGCCGCCCTGTTGGGGATTTTCTATAAGGCTAAGGATTTTAACATGATGCTTACCCGTATGGTGAGTGTAACCATTACTAAATCTCTGTTCCCTGTATTCTCAAAATTGCAGGATGATAAGGAGCAGTTTCAGAAACTGTTTAATCAGGCCCTTACCAATGTGGAAATTGTATCGTTTGCCATTTTTGGTGTAGTGGCTTTTTCTTCTGAAGCAGCTATTGGTCTGGTATTGGGAGAACAATGGTTGCCAATGGTGCCCTACTTTCAGGTTCTGTGCCTGTTCGGTGTGGTTTACGTTCAAAATTCACTTTTTATCAACGTAAATAACTCCCTCGGCAAAACACGTGTGGTTTTTAGAACCAACCTGGTTTCAGCATCATTTAGAATTGTAACCCTGTTGCTATTGGTGTTTACAGTAGAAAATATTTCACCACTATGGTTTATAGTTGTTCAAATTGTTTTTATGATACTGGTATCCATTTACCTTAATTATTTTATCAAGGTGAAGAATGGCATTGATGTTACAAATGTCGGCAGGTTCATCAACTATGGCCTTGTACTGGTTTTGATTACAGGTGTCCTGTTTATTGGTCGGTATTTTGAAACAGACAATGTCTACCTCGAAGCAATCTATAAAAGTTCCTTATTTATAATCCCGTATTTGGGTGTAAGCTATTTTATCAACAAAAATTCCATTGTCCATCTGGGGTTTAATAAACTTATATCAAAATGGTCGAATTAATATCTCTACCCAAAATATTAGACCCGAGAGGCAATCTCACCTTTCTGCAGAATAATGACCATGTACCTTTTGAGATAAAGAGGGTATTTTGGACCTATGATGTTCCTGGAGGAGAAACGCGCGGTGGCCATGCTTACAAGGAACAGCATGAAATGATAATTGCACTTTCAGGTTCATTTGATGTAGTAGTAACCAACGAAGATGGAATTGAATCTAAGTTTAGTTTAAACCGATCATACTACGGACTGTATCTTCCTAAGTTAACCTGGAGGCACATGGAGAATTTTTCTACTAATTCTCTGGGACTGCATCTCTCCAGTGCTAGTTTTGATGACAAGGATTACATAAGAGATTTTAAGGCATATCAGGACTTAAAAAGCAAAGTTTCATGAAAGATCAAAGCCAATTAATGGATATAGCCAGATCATCAACGGTTTACGATTGTTCTTTGCTCACACTTCCCAGAGTTGAGAATCCTGCAGGAAACATAACTGCAGTTAACAATCAAGAGGAAATACCTTTTGATACCAAACGGGTTTATTATTTATACGATGTTCCTGGTGGCGAGGAGCGAGGCGGGCATTCACATAAGGAGTTACAACAGCTTATAGTTGCAGCTTCGGGTAGTTTTGATGTCACATTGGATGATGGTCGAGTAAAAAGGACTATTAGTCTGTCTCGTCCAAATGTTGGACTTTTTTTACCACCTGGCCTTTGGCGAGAATTGGTCAATTTTTCTAGTGGCTCCATTTGTTTAGTTCTTGCTTCTATGGAGTATTCCGAAGCGGATTATATAAGAGGATATCAAGAATTTTTAAATTTTAAGAATCTCAAACGAGCTGGACTTTAGTCGGCTATTTGTTATAAAGGAACTCAGAAATCATCAGCAATGTCTTTTAAAGTAATTAGATACAATTCGGAGATAGATAAACTCAAATGGAATGAGTTTTTGGCCGTTGCGAAAAACTCCACTTTTTTGCTTGATAGAAATTTTATGGACTATCACAGCGATCGTTTTACGGATCACTCCCTGCTGATATACGATGAAAAGGATAATCTGCTGGCGTGCTTTCCCGCAAATCAGAGTTCGGAGGTTGAGGTGTGGTCGCATCAGGGGCTTACCTATGGTGGCTTCATCATAAAAGCAGATGCCAAGCTTCCTGTTCATTTGGAGGTATATAAATCCATTTTACAGTACTACAATCAACTAGGTATACAAACCATACGTTACAAGGCTTTTCCCCGATTTTACAATGATTTACAAACGGATGAGATTGAATACTGTCTGTTTCTAAGTCAGGCCAAATTGTATAGAAGAGATACGGCTTTGGCCATTGATCGTGAAAATCGAATTGCATACTCCGGGAACATCAGGAGGGAGGCAAAAAAAGCCACCAAAGAGGGAGTGGAGATATGCATGGAAAGTGATGTTACAGGATTTTGGAATAATGTATTAACACCAAACTTGCAGGAACGATTTGGAGTAAACCCGGTCCACTCCACAGAAGAGATGACATTACTTAAAAGCCGTTTTCCTGAAAAGATTAAACTCTTTACAGCTAAAAATGCTGAGGGAGAGATTTTGGCCGGAACTGCCATGTTTGAAATGAAAAATGTGGCGCACTGCCAGTACATCTCGGCTACGGATGAAGGGCGAAAATCAGGGGCTTTAAACCTGTTGTTTACAACCCTGCTTGATGAGTACTTTTTAGATAAAAGATTTTTTGATTTTGGCATTGCCAACGAGAATGATGGTAAGGAAATGAATCACGGCCTGCTGGCGTGGAAGGAACGTATGGGTGGCCGAACCTACTCCCACGATTTTTACCTGATTGAGACTGATAATTACAAATTGTTGAATCAATAAGTTGCTAATGAGCCGGTTTGTTATTCTCAATGGATTTGATAGGAGTGGAACCTCTGCCATTAGTCGTACGCTTGCGTCTCATCCGCAAACCGAAATTATTATGCAGCCATTCAATTCTGGTTTCATAAGAAAAAAAATGTATCAGGTTTTTGATGAAAATGATGAAACCGGAGAGGCTTTTCAGTTTTTCAGTGGTTTGGAAAAAAACATACTGAATAATGAAATCATCAAGTCTCATTGGCATTTTAAGCATTCAAGCACCCAGGAGTTTGTACCCGGCAAATTGCATTTAATAAAAACCACTATTAATCACATGGCCCAACGGTGGA
>CAXBJE010000460.1:0-2980 GCA_963975525.1 uncultured Owenweeksia sp.
GTGATTAAGGTGTGAAATTAAGCTTTTCCAAAATTTCAGAGCGTACTTACTTTATCACATAGTGCTTAAACAGAGGTAAAAGAGTTTTAGCCGTAAAATTCTCAAGCCGTTGTATGGTTTCAGGTTTAAGAGCAACTAGATCTTCGTATGATATTTCGATATACCTGTTTTCAAGTTCCGCCTGATAGCTGCGTCCCTGCTCGATATATGCCCGAGCAAGGCTTCTACCGAAATCCAAATCATCAAAGCGCGGATCGTGAACTTCTCCGGCTACCAAATTCCTTTTGGCCAGGCTGGCAGCTACATCATCTACATTTCGGGTTACATGGATAATTCGTGCATTTGGGTAACGTTTTAGCCACATAGGCAATGTAAAAGTGTTCCGAGGGTCTTTCCAACCCCATGCGGGTGTTTTTGCCTTTAGCAGGAATTGCTTCCATCTGCCGTAAGTGCGGTAGTGCTCGTAAAACAATACATCAGCGGGCATTGATTTCCAGAAGATTTGATCCGGTACCTTAGGGGTAATCCAATTGGCACCGGCTGCCCAAAGGGTTTGTTGGTTGAGGCTAAGGAAGTGCATGGCCTCATAATTATGATCTTTCACCACCCCCATAAAAATCCCTGATTTTTCCAAAACCTTGGCTACCAGAGATGTTCCGCTGCGGTGCATTCCGATTATGATATATGGTGCAGGAATTTTAAACAAGGTATTCTTTGCTTTGTGGTTTAGGATATTTCAGTCCATTGCTGGTCAATATATACTCCGGGAATAGACCTTTGTTTAAAGTTACCGGAATTGTAAAAGTCGCCAAGTAGCACTTCAAAATAAAGGGCTCTGTCAATGACATCGGCTGCAACGCCATTTACTGAGAGTTTTACGCGGAGGTAATAATTGCCAGCCATTAAAGGCAGTTTGTCAATAGTACACTTAAATGTATTGAGATCACCGCTCTGTTTAAATTGTGCTCCCACAAACTTATTGCTGAGTGTGGTAACGTAATTGGGCTTATCATTAAAAATGTTGAGCTCAAAATCCAAATCACTTATAACAGTAGGTCTTTTCGATTTTACGGTAACGGTAAACTCAGCGCTCTCTGAACAAACAAGAAGGTCTTGCTTTCCGGTTTTTGGATGAAGTACCTCTATGTTTTGAATTCTTACTTCACCGGTTCCTTCTCTATCGGCACGATCGCCAAGGCTTTTATTGGCTGTGGTTTCCAACATCGTATCCAGATAGTAATCTGTAACTTCCTTTACTGGCCCTTGCTTTTCGATTTTGCCATTTTTTAAAAATATAGCACTATCACAAAGGCTGCGAGCCACGCTGAGGTTATGGCTCACAAATATTACCGTTCGGTTTTGGTCGCGAGTGGCCTCGCTCATTTTACTGATGCATTTTTTCTGAAATTCGGCATCACCCACTGCCAGTACTTCGTCTACCAAAAGTATTTCCGATTGTAAATGAGCTGCCACCGAAAAAGCTAATCGCACATACATACCGCTGCTGTAGTGCTTTACAGCGGTGTCTAAAAACTCTTCAACACCTGAGAAATCTACAATTTCATCAAACTGCTTTTGGATTTCAGAACGAGACATGCCCAATACGGCACCATTTAAAAAGATGTTTTCGCGTCCGCTCAATTCAGGGTGAAAGCCAGTACCCACTTCCAATAGCGATGCGAGGCGACCATTTATCTTCACCTCGCCCTTGGTGGGATAGGTTATTCGGGATAGAATCTTGAGTAACGTGGATTTACCTGCTCCATTCGGTCCGATAAGGCCGGTAACTTTTCCCTCCTCAATTTCGAGATTAATAGTATCCAAAGCTTTAAACACCTCCTTTTTCTTCCCTTTGGTGATGAGGTATTCCTTGCTGAGGTTGTGAATGGAAATGGCTGGTTTACTCATACTATGTCAGCAATTTTCATTTCTACTTTTTGGAAGTAAGCTATTCCCGAAAGGAAAAATAGCAGCACCATACCATAGGAGATAAACACGGAAGCACTTATGGACTGACTAAAAATGGCAGCCCTGAAACTTTCAATAATCCCCGTCATGGGGTTGAGGTAAATAAGGAATCGCCATTCTTCTTCAACCAAGGCATCTATAAGGCTGGCCGAATAAGCCACCGGGGTAAGGAAGAATAATATCTGAAGGATGAAGGGCAGTATTTGTTGTAAATCCCGGTAACGGATGGACAGTGCGCTAGCCCAAAGACCAATGCCCAAGGCAGCAATGGCCGTTGCTAATAAGGCCGGGATGAAGAAAAGAATTCCAACTCCTGCTAAGCCCGTTGTAAATAATAGCACAATCAATAAAGCCAAGCCCACTAAAGGTTCCACAAGTCCTACTAAGGCTCTTGAAAGAGGCAGGCACAGCCTTGGGAAATAAATTTTACGAATCATCCCCTGATTGAAAATTAGGGACGATGCAGATTGGGTAATTACGTAGTTGAAATAATTCCAAAGGACTAGTCCGCTTAACGCGAATGGCAGATACGGAATACCATTGGTGGGTACCGATACTACCTTTTGAAAAACCAGATACAAGGCGGCTACCGAAGCAAGTGGCTGCACCAGCGACCACCAATAGCCAATAAAGGTTTGAGCATAACGCACCTTATAATCCCTTGCGGCAAACGTAAATAGCAGTTGGCGATAGCTAAAAAGTTCTAAAATGCTCTGCCACAGGCTAAGCCCTTTGGGGGTTATGGTGCTTTGATATTTTGTGGAATCGCTGATGGGAAAAGGATTTAGGGCAAATATAAACTTACGGGAGTTCGATTTGATTTTTGTTACGGTTTTCCAGCAGTTTTGTGGAAAAGCGGAAAACCACGCCAAAAATATTCAATCATGGGATTTGTTGAGGGCCGTTTATGATATGCGTCCCCATTGGGCTTTGCCCTTCATCCTTAAATTGAAATCGGCAAAAATGGCCCGGTGTTCGGGTTTGTCTAGTCCGGGGTCTTCTTTTAAGATTT
>CAXBJE010000461.1:0-2976 GCA_963975525.1 uncultured Owenweeksia sp.
GCCTGAATCGAACAAAAAGAATTACAAGACCAACAATTAGTAAGACAAAAAGAGAATAGCCCCATAGGGTATTATACCAGGGAGCATATACAACAATCGGCAGGCTAATATCAGCCTCTGTTTCCGCCAAATGGCCTACCCTTCTTATCCTTAAAGTGTATTCCCCCGCATCCAGGCCCGCAAACCTGATGAAATTGCGATTGTCCAAAAACTGCCAGTCCATATCGCGACCTTCCAGCCGGTACTCAAAGCGGTTGTTTTTGGCAAAAGGATTTTCCTGAGCAAAATTCACAACAAAATACCGGTCGTTGGGCTGCACCTCCAATATACGGATTCTCTCTAAGTCAAAAATAAAATCCTCCAGTTTGTTCAGCTTTCCATTGTGCTTGCTGATTCGCGTAAGGCGTAAGGGAGCCTTTTCACCTCGATCCAGGATATTAGCGGGTTCAAAGGCCGTAAGGCCATATATTCCCCCCATGTAGATCAGTCCATTTTTTGTAAGTAGCGATGAGCCTGAATTGAACTCATTATTAGCGATACCATCTTCTTCAAAATAATTCCTAAAACGGCCTTCATTAATGGAGAACAACGAAAGGCCATAGGCCGTACCCAGCCATAGTTGATCTTCGCCTAAGGCCCGTATGGAGTATATGGTGTTATTAGACAAACCGTTTGAAACCGTGAAATGCTGAGCCTTTTTAGTGAGCGTGTTGAATTGTACAAGACCACTTTCACGGGTGCCCAGCCAAAGGGTGCTTTCAGCATAATGCATAGCATGGACGAGTGGGGTGGCAAGTGGGTTATCTTTAATCCTTATATCATGTAGAATATAGGTGTCCTTTACCAAATCATACTCCAATAATCCCTTTCCGGTGGCTACCCACAGCACTTGTAACACTGGGTCAAACCTCAACTCAGAAATCGGTTTCAGCTTTTGGATAACAGAATCCGGAATTCCGGCTGGCCTTTTTAATTCACCATCCTCAAATTTGTACAAGCCTTCATATGCCGTGGCCCAAATGCCATGTTCGGGCGTTTTTTCCAGTGCAATAATGTAATTCCGCGCCAATGAATCCTTAAGGGCCGGTTTTATAAGCCCTGTTTCCAAATCCAATCTCAAAATGCCCTCACCTTCGGTCGCAATCAACATATTACCATCTTCGGATTTCAAAATGTCTCGCATAAAAATACTATGCTGCCTGAGGTATGGGCTAAAAACCCACGGCACCTTTGTAAATTCCCCTGTCTTCTGGTTCAGTATAAAATTTCCGGCATAACTGGAAACCAATAAATCGTTTTTGCTGAGCTGATAAATAAGTCTCGTACTAAATAACTCGCCTTTCTCCAGGTTTTCAGGATGAAGAGTTTTAAAATCCCTTTCGCCTTGATTGATGCAGTACACCCGTGTATTGGATGTAAACCACAGGTTGTTGTTACGATCCTTTAAAACATGGCGAAGCCCAATCAATTTGGGCTCCGGAACAGGCCTCCTGAAATTTTTAATGTCAAAGGTCTTCCTCAGCTTGGGGATATAGAAATAGCTAGAGCTAAGCTGTCCCACCACCCAGAAATTTCCATTTTCATCAACCATCAAATCCAGCAACCACTCCACTTCGGTGGGAAATTCCCGTAACAGATAATCACCAACCCGTTCTCCCTGATCATTGTAAGAGTCAATGAAAATATAACTCTGCCCTTGCTCCATGGCAATTCCTGCCACATGTAGAAGCCCTGTATTTGAATCATAGGTGGTTATTTGGTAAGGCCTTATGGGGTTGTACTTTTTAAGTGTCTTCCCCTCCAGGTTCATTAATCTCACCTCCTGACCAGTGGCTGTAAAAAGGAAACTCTCTTTGCCTTTCTTAAAAATCTGCACTCGCGAACGATGTGGCAGATGATCTTCAACCGAAAAGGGTAATGTGGTAACCCTACCATTCTCCACTTTGTAGATGCCTAAACGGTTGGTCCAAAGCGATGTGTTTTCATTTATCTGCAGTACCTTTTCAGCATACTGCTGCTCGGGGCTTAAACCAGGATACCTTGGGCTGCTAAGCTCGCACCGGTCGGCCGACAATATGCTGAGGCCAGCAGTAGTGCCTATCACAAGTTTTCCACCAGTGCCATTGGCCAGCGATAAAATGTGTTGGCTATTGAGGTTTGTTGAGTCCGGGCCAATATTTTTTAAAACCCTGAACTCATTTCCGTCAAAGCGAAAAAGACCATGTTCGGTGCCCACCCATACAAAACCCTGTAAATCTTCTTTAAGGCAAGTAATGTTTTGGTTTCCCAAACCATTGGCTGCTGAAAGCACTTTCACCTTTGAAAAAGTCTGTGGGTGAGCGCTAAAGCACCAAACCATGAAAGTAACGAGTAATATGAGTTTACGAGTTGGCATCATTTAAAAGCGTTTGACAAATTAAACTTTTTGCCATAGCTAAGGAACAATCTGTCCCTAAAACTTTACCTCGCTATCCGGCAGCTGTAAAACTAAACTCGCTATACTTAAGTTTGCAAAAATTTCCACGATGCGCATAGATATTATCACTCTCCTTCCTAAACTGCTCGAAAGCCCTTTTGCTGATTCCATATTAAAAAGGGCAATTGAAAAAGGATTGGTGGAAGTACATATCCATGATTTGCGCAAATACGGTACTGGTAAACACAAAAAGCTGGATGACTATCAGTTTGGTGGTGGAGCTGGCTTGGTAATGATGGCTGGGCCAATCTTCAATTGTATTGAAGATTTACAAAAAGAGCGCACCTATGATGAGATCATATATATGACTCCAGATGGTGAAGTTTTTAATCAGCCCATGGCCAATCAGCTTTCGCTGAAAGGTAGCCTGCTGATACTTTGTGGGCATTATAAAGGCATAGACCAGCGTGTGCGCGATACCTTGATTACCAAAGAAATTTCAATTGGTGATTTTGTAATGAGTGGAGGTGAGTTGGGAGCGGCTGTGGTAAGTGATGCTA
>CAXBJE010000462.1:0-2974 GCA_963975525.1 uncultured Owenweeksia sp.
ATCCGGCCCTTTTACAGGAACCGGATTTTGGTATATGTGATGGTGATTGTTTACTATTTCTTTGAAGCATCTTTCATTCCCTGCTCAACCATTCCATAAAACTCATCAAGTTTTGGTAGTATGATGATACGGGTTCTGCGGTTTGCAGCACGACCTTCTTTAGTATCGTTGCCAGCTAATGGTACATAGTAGCTACGTCCGGCAGCAGTCATGCGCTCTGGTTTTACTTTGTAATCATCCTGCAGTACTCTTACAACAGAGGTAGCACGCTTTACGCTCAAATCCCAGTTGTCTTGCAACACGGCATTTTGGATTGATACATTATCGGTATGGCCTTCAACCATTATATCCATATTTGGCTTATTGTTTACCACTTTAGCTACTTTACCAAGTACTTCTTTAGCTGCATCGCTTACTTGGTAGCTACCACTCTTAAACAATAGTTTATCAGAGATGGAGATAAATACTACTCCCTTCTCAACATTAATTTGAACATCTTCATCACTCATGTTACCCAATACACCCTTAAGGCTGGTTACCAAAGCGATGGTTACAGAGTCTTTCTTAGAAAGGGCATCGTTAAGACTTTTAATTCTTAAGTCTTTCTCTTTAATGCTTTCCAAAGATTTCTCCATGTTCTCGGCTTCCTTCTTGCTCAAAGTTGCAAGGTTACCCACGTTGTTTAGCAATTGGTAGTTAACACTCTTTAAGTAGTCAATTTCCTTTTTACGGTTTTCGCGGTCATCAAGGCATTCTGCAAGCTTAAGTTTAGCCGTGCTGTAAGCATCTTCGGTTTCCTGATTTTTAGTTTCAAGAGCGGTGTATTTCTTTTTAGAAACACAAGAACTCATTAGGGCAACAATTAAAACAGGTGCTAAGAAAACTTTCTTCATTGTAATTGAAATGTGGTTAAAAATTATTTGTTGTCAGTTTAACAGTTTGAGTCAATAATGCATCTGGCATTAAAAACAACGGCAGCGGCTATTCAAAAACTCTGCCTAATGCCAAAAAGGCCATTATGCGGGGCTAAGCCTATGTTTTCCCTTTCATTTTGAAAATCATAAACGTGCTGCCCTACTTTTTTGGTGGACTTGGCTTTGGCTAAATGATAATCTCATTCACATTATTATAAATGGTAACGGCCAGGTCATCCGTAGGTAAATCATTTGAGTCAGTTCCAAAGGGGTCTTCAATTTCTTCAGCAATAAGCTCTAAGCTGGCCAAAACGTAGAAGCTGAATACCGTAATAAATATTACCGAGTAGCCAACATCGGTAATAAAACCAAACGGCATTGAGATTATATACACAAAAATGAATTTCTTAATAAAGATGTTGTAGGTGTAGGGTATGGGCGTTTTTTTTATTCGCTCGCAGGCCCCACATATATCTGTAAAGGCATTTAAATCTTGCAACATGGCCAAATAGGCCCCTTCACTAATATGCTTTTCCTGATAAATAGCCATTATTCGGTTTTGCATAGCATTGGCCAAATGGTTTGGCACATGGTTGCCCACTTTAGATTTATCCATAAACGAAGGCAACAGCATTATCAATTCTTCTCTTGTAGCTGTGCGGAGGTGCTCCTTTAAAATTGTTGCATAAAGGCCTACCATTTCCTTTAACTCCTTTCTGCGCTCTGTGTCACCATCGGGTAAAAAGGCATTTATTTTTAAAGATAAATTGCGGCTTACGTTTACCAAAGCACCCCATTGTTTTCTGCCTTCCCACCATCGGTCATAAGCTGTGTTGGTTCTAAATACCAAGAGCAGAGAAAGCACAAACCCAAGTAGGGAGTGCACCAAAGTTGTAGAGGCATATTTCAGGCTAAACACTTCTATCTCAATGTAAGCTACTATGGCGCTAAACAGCGCAATAGATATCATTACCCAAAAAAGTGTTCTAAACGTTTCTTGCTTATGGAACTTGAAAATGAGGCCAAACCAGTTTTTAGGATTATATACAACCATAGATTTTATTTGAAGTTGGCTAAAGTATAAACAATAAGAATTTTAAGAGTGTACGCCAAAACGTCATAAAGTTTCAATAGGCACGTTTTTAGTGTGGAAGTTGCGGATTAAATATGGCTAAATTTGACGCCCCTGTAAAAAGACAATATGCTTAATAATATTATAGAGAAGCTCTTCGGCTCAAAGAGTGGTAGAGATATAAAGGAACTAAAACCAATAGTTGATAAGGTAAATGCCGAGTTTGTAAAACTTGAGTCTTTAAGTAATGATGAGCTTAGGGCAAAAACGGTAGAATTCAGGAAGCGTATAGCTGACAATATAGCCGAACAGACCAACCGTATTGAGGAGATTAAGGTTAAAATTGAAACGGAGGAAAATATAGAGATGAAAGAAGCTCTATATGTTGAGATTGATGGATTGGAGATTGCCGCCCGCGATAAAACTGAGGATCTTTTAAAAGAACTATTGCCTGAGGCCTTTGCGGTAGTAAAGGAAACCTCAAGGCGTTTTGCATCAGGTGAGCCATTGGAAGTAAATGCTACTCCTTTTGATATGGAGATTTCCCGCACTTCTGATGCCGTATCCCTTAATGGTGAGAAGGCTATTTGGAACAATAGCTGGACTGCCGCCGGGGCTCAGATAAAATGGGAAATGGTACATTATGATGTACAGCTTATTGGTGGTTCCGTTTTGCACAAAGGTTCTATTGCTGAGATGGCCACGGGTGAGGGTAAAACCTTGGTGGCTACCTTACCTGTATACCTTAATGCCCTTCCGGGGAAAGGGGTACACCTAGTAACTGTAAACGATTACCTGGCGCGAAGAGACTCTGAGTGGATGGCGCCTATTTTCCAGTTTCATGGTTTAACCATTGATTGTATTGATAAGCATCGCCCAAATTCTGACGAACGTAAAAAAGCCTACCAGGCGGATATCACCTACGGAACGAACAACGAGTTTGGTTTTGATTACCTGCGCGATAATATGGCTCGCAGCCCAGAGGATT
>CAXBJE010000463.1:0-2973 GCA_963975525.1 uncultured Owenweeksia sp.
CCAGCTGCTGAGATCGCATGCGGGCATCAATATTCAACTTTTGATCATTAAAGTAGGCGTAGTTCAGCACATTCTCAAAGGCTCCTTCCAGGTAAATGTCACTTTTACCAGTGCGGAAGAAGAAATTGGCGATTTTCAGGTCATTCCCTAAAAAGCGTAAATCGGCATCCAAATCTTCAATCCGCCTATCGGTGTTTTTAAAGGTAAAACCTATGTCATCTAGTTTAATGCTCCCACTGGCCTTGGCTCGTTTCAGCTCTTCAGGCTTTATGGAGCTTAGCGACTTAAACTTGTTTTCAAAGTGAACATCAATATTGGCACGGCCCTCGGGTTTGGTAAGGGTATCTGCCGGTACTAAAATCAGCCACTCGCTAAATTCGAGGTCACTTTTAAGATCGAGTACAACACCGGGTTGAGAGAAGTCATTGATATCTAATGATCCGGTAAAACTTCCGGATCGGCCATTGCCGGTAAATTTCTTTAAGTGAAGATTGTCTTTGCCCCGCTTAAGTTCATAAGAGCCCTCGCAAACAAAGTTTTTTATGCTGGCATTGTTGTAGCCGGATAGGGTGGTTTTTGAGGTAGAAAATGCCACTTCAACATCCGCATCCTTTTCATCTTCAAAAATGCCTTTAAAGGAGATGTTAGCCAGTCCATCAAATTCAATATTTTTAGGCACTCCCCAGTTTTGGGTTGCAGCAAGGTCCTGAAAATCCCCTAAATCTAACTTGTTTTTTGAGGCCAGAATGGCCATGCCTTTAGGTTCAATATTTATGGCAAAATCTACTTCAGTGTCGTTGAGTTTTAGAACCCCGCCTGTAAATTGAAAAGTATCAGAATTTCCCGCAAGGGTAAATGCCAGATTGCCATTTACTGATTTTAGATAGGTGAAATCATCCACCACCAAAGAATCTAAATAAAGAGCGCTGCTATTGGTGATGGAAAAATTATCGGATTCAAAACTTCCCGAAAAGGAGAGCTGATGTACAAAGCCCGATGCGGTTTGGTTAATGCCACCTTCGTATTGGTAAAGTTTAAAGTTTTCAAAACTTACTTCATCAAGGGTAAACAGAGAGCTGCTGGAGGTGGAGTCTTCTCGCCAAATTTGGTAATTGGGGATACCATTTTCCGGCCGTAATATATGTACGGTTCCATTCTCCAGAGATATTTTATGAATACTTAAATCACTGGAAAAGACATTCCATAGGTTAAATTCAAAGTAAACCTGCTGAGCATAAACTAGTGTATCGCCTTGGCGGGAGTTGGCTCCGGCCGAGAATACCTCACTAAAAGCCAGAGAAGCGTATGGGAACTTTTTGAGAGAGACCTCTACTGTTTTTATGGAAACAGGCTCGGCCAACATGCGGTTTACCTCAGTAAGTACAGCGGCCTTAATCTTATCCTGATTAAGGTACAACACGGTAGTAAATACAATCATCAGGAGCATGAAAATGCCCAAAAACCAAAGCAGAAAACGGAGGAATTTTTTCTTCATTTTAAATTGCTGATGCAATATTACACATCAACGGCAGAAGCGCGTAATTATGTCTTTTAAAGCACAAAAAAAGCCTTCCAATAGGGAAGGCTTTGCAAAATGTAATTTCAATAAGGCTACTTTGATCTTGCAACCTTGTATCCATGTTTTTCAAGAAAATCAATTTTTTCCTGAATAACTTTTTTGGATCGTTTGCCCATTTCTTTAGCAATTCCTTTGCTCAGTCCGTCCAGTTCTTCAACACTTAGTTTACCTAAGAATTGACTGGAGAATAGAGCTTTAAGGGTTTTGTTGTTGTTTTGGTTATCCCGAATAGTGGATACCAATACGCCAGGAGTTACTTTTCCTTTTGCCATTTTACGTGAATTTGTTGTTGTGTGTTACTATTGTGTGTTCAGCGAAAATAGAAAAGAAAATATATATGTATTTATTTCATTTTTAGAAAGCTAACTTCTTTAGGTGTTAGCTTGCGCCATTGCCCTCTATTTAGGGTTTTTTTGGTTAGTCCGGCAAAAAACACTCTGTCTAATTTACTAACCTCATAACCAAGACTTTCGAATATTCTTCGCACAATTCTGTTTCGTCCGCTATGAATTGTTATGCCCACATGGTTATGTGCTTTTTGGTCAATAAAAGTTATCTCATCCACCTTTATTGGTCCATCCTCTAGTTCTAACCCGGCCTGTATTTTAGAAAAGTCAGCATTGGTTAATCTTTTGTCAAGAGTAACGTCATAAATCTTGCGAGCGCCAGTAGAAGGGTGCAGCAATTTCGTAGTTAATTCACCATCGTTGGTAAACAGCAATACTCCCGTTGTCTTTCTGTCCAGGCGACCTACCGGGTATATTCTTTCGTTACAGGCATTAGCCACCAGTTCCATTACCGTTTTTCTGGCCTTTGGGTCATCAACAGTAGAGATAAAGCCTTTTGGCTTATTAAGGAGTATGTAAACCTTCTTTTCGGTTTGTAGCTCGGTGCCATTAAATTTGATGGTATCTGTAGGTTGTACTTTGTAGCCCATTTCGGTTACCACTTTTCCGTTTACTTCCACCAAACCTGTTCTTATCAGTTCGTCACTTTCCCTGCGGGAAGCAATACCGGCATTTGCCAAATATTTATTTAAACGAACTAACCCTGAGCTATCGCTAGATACGGGGTTTGCTTTACTTGGTCTTCTTTGTTTTGGTGGGGCAGGCTTGCGCAATCTGGGCTTTTTGCCACTGTCTTTCTTGTCAAATTTTCCGGTAGGTTTCTTTCTGGAGTCCCCTCCCTTGCTAGCGCCACGACTTCCTCTTTGCATCAGAATATTTTTTGCAAAAGTAGTGAGAATTAATGCCCTGCCGCTATGGGTAAAATGCCTCAGGAATATGGGTCAGTTGAAAGGCGGGTTCCAATAAAATGCTGATGATATCAAACCGAATTTCCTTTTCCGTTGGGTATTCCTCAATATATTGATTGGCGGCTCGGATTAGATGTTT
>CAXBJE010000464.1:0-2959 GCA_963975525.1 uncultured Owenweeksia sp.
CCGCATCCAATTGGCACAAAGAAGCCACGGATATAGAGTAGGTATATAAGGCGTTGAGAAGCAACTCGACCTTTATCATGGTCAAAAACATGTACAATAGTCCCTGTATCACCAGTTTCAGGATAAAATGTTCCCCACGCATTTTTTCCGGATTTTACCTTAACTTTTCTACTTGGCCATTTTAATTTCCTAGTCCTGTTTATTCCAGTTAAGACTCCACCATTACTCCAGATTTTTACCTTTTGACCAACTCTGCTCTTTGAACCTTCTTCATTACAAAAGTTCAGGACCCCATCATTATCCCAATCTCTTTGGCCAAATGATGTGAGATTGGCGACAAGCGTTAAAATCAATATCGCAATAGTCCATGACTTCATTTTTATCTTGATGGAAAATCAGGTTTTAAAATGGTACAAATAGTATAGGTTTACTTCAGGGTTCAACTTATTATCTTTTTTGGAGATTTGATGTTATAAGGTGAAGCTAAGATTTCGAATGCTTATGAACCTGATAATACAGGAGTTCCTGTGCCCTTTATATTTTTTTTCAAACCCTCAACATCCCCCTAAACCCCCTGGCGCCATAATAAGACTCGGCTCCATTGTGGTAAATGAATACGGTGCCGAAGCGGTAATCACCAAACAGGGCACCACCAAGTTTTCTGATATCGGAAGGAGTTTCTACCCAGCTGGAGGTTTTGGTGTCAAAGGGCCCTAATTCCTGTAGTTGATGGTATTGCTCTTTAGTTAAAATTTCAATGCCCATTTCTTCCGCCATATTAATGGCACTATTGGCGGGTTTATGTTGTTTGCGCGATTCCAGTGCTTCATGGTCGTAACAAACGCTTCTGCGGCCTTTTGGGCTTTCGGGGCTGCAATCGTAAAAAATGTATTCCCCTGTTTTGCCGTCATGGCCTACAACATCGGGTTCACCACCGGTACTTTCCATTTCGTTTAGCGACCATAACTTTGTAGGGTTAGCATTTAGCTTTTCCTCTATTTTGCTCCACTCCATGCCTTTGTGGCGTTGCATGTTTTTAGTAAACCGGGCTTTTAGCGTTTTGAGGAGAGCTTCACTTTCTTCGGCCGGTAGCATCTTTTTGCTTGTCATTTGTAAAATCTGTTTGTCTAGTCATTTAACCCTTTACCAGCCATAATTTGTGGAATATACTTCTCCACTCTAGCCTCTCTGGTTTTGGATTGTTTGGCTCCCGAAAAATACAGAAGATATCCTCTCTGGCGACCGGGGGTTAAAGCTTCAAAGGCTTTTTTCAACTCGGGCATGGCGTCCAGTTTATCTTTCAACTCATCAGCCATTACAAAGTCTTTGGTCTTTTTCATTTTCACCTCAAGGCCAGCCTTTTCCGCTTCTATGGCTTCAAATACGTACGCTTTCAGGTCGGCTTCAAACTCCTCAATTTCCTCCAGTGTGCTAAAGCGCATTTGGCGGGCGGCCTGCACGTTTTCCGTTTGTTGGGTAAGCAGGCCAGCTTCATCCTTAAGCAGGGCCCCTTTATGAAACAGCACCGCGCAATACTCTTTAAATCCATGGATTAGCACCACATTGGTACCATTAAGCGTATAACATGGTTTGCCCCATTTCAATTCCTCGGTCAGTCCACAATCCAGAATAATGGCTCTTAACTTTTTGTACTCTGCCTGCCACTTGGAGGGCTTGTCAAAAAAGAAGCTGATGTCTTTAATCATAGTTATGGTTTAAGGTGTTACAGCCACTTTTCTGCTTGCCGGACGGAAGTACCATGACAATAGCGTCAGCAGCAACAATAGGGCAGGACCGAAAATTTCTGTGGCCGTTGGGCTGTTTTCTAAATGGGAGATAATGGCCCCTGACATGGCAAAGAAAAACCCTGCATAGGCCCATTCTTTCAACAAAGGAAATTTAGGGATAAGTAGTGCAATTACTCCCAGAATCTTCCAGGTACCGATTATGGTCATAAGGTAGGTTGGGTAACCGAGGTTTGAGAAGTTAGCGACTTCCTCTTCCATTTTTATTAATTGCACAATTCCGGTTGAGGTCATACCAAGGCACAACCAAATGGTGGCAACCCAATAAATGATTTTGTTTGTTTTTTTCATGGTGTTTGATTTGTTAAGCCACAAAGGCACAAAGTTTATAGTATCTAAATTGCCACGAAGGCGCGAAGGCACGAAGTTGTTATTTTATATTTTCAGGTATTTAGACACAAAGGCACTAAGGCTCAAAGTTTTTTACTTGCGTTTTGGTGGCCTTCTCTATTAGTTTCTAAATCTCCGTATTCCATGTTTAATTAGAGGAACATTAAAATTGATAAGGAAACCCAGATTTAATCCGGTAAGCTTTAGGTGACTTATAATTTGTGCTTCCCAAACAGGATTTACAACATCAACGGCTTTAAGCTCCACAACTACCAAATCATTAACCAGCACATCCAGTCGCAAACCTTCCATAAATTGAATTCCATCATAAACGATAGGTATATCTACCTGACGCTTCACATCAAATCCTGCTTTCTTAAGCTCATGTGCTATACACACTTCGTAAACCTTTTCTAGTAGGCCGGGGCCAAGCTCCTTATGAATGTTGTAAGCGGCATTTACAATGCCTTTGGCTATTTGCTCTTCAATTGGAGAGAGGTCTTTGTAATCCATGATTTGCATGGGGTATTGTTGATTCGGGCTTCTTGGTTTCTTCGTGTCTGCTAAAATTGCCACAAAGTCGCTAAGTCACAAAGTTTTTTCAATCTATTTACTTTGATAACTGGTTTACCTATATAGTAATCTACTCCCTTTCTTAGAGTCTTTGTGTCTTCGTGGCTAGTCTTGGTATTTGAGGTTGCTAACTCCTTTTCGCCTCCTTCAATGCCTTATTAATTATCCACTCCAACTGCCCATTGGTGCTACGGAATTCGTCAGCCGCCCATTTTTCCACAGCCTTCAACATCTCTTCATCTATCCTTAGG
>CAXBJE010000465.1:0-2955 GCA_963975525.1 uncultured Owenweeksia sp.
GACACCAGCAATTGCGATAGCAGATAGTTGGTTTTGGGCAATTACAATTTGCGCCAGCACCTTCTGTTTCGCTTACTTTCTGGCTTTTTTTTTTCGCTCCTCCAGGATAGTATACTCTAAAAGTTATTTCTCCTGTAAAAGGCTCCTCCGCCTTAAATTGAATCCCACTAAATGTTTCTTCTGTAATACCTCCATCAAAGGTGGTTCGGCCCTCCGTATACCCTTCTGTAAAAAGATTTAAAGCTTTCCATTCACCCCAATCCTTTTCTAATTTTAATCTGTAATAAAGATGGACGTTCACATTTTCCTGTAAAGTATAAGCGGTAATACTGGCCATAGGCTCTTCACTCTCCGCATCCAGCTCAAATTTCTCGCTGCTTAAGTTTAACTCATCACTAAAGCTAACCTTATACTCTACGCTGCTTTGAGCAGATATTTTAAGGCTTACTATTCCTATTAAGATAAGAGTAAGTATTGTTTTCATTTTCAATTGAATCTAACAGGAATGTTATAGTATAAGGACCATGTAGCGCCTACCAGGGCTTTTGCATCGGCTCCACCATATCCTGGTATGGTAAAGGGTTCTAGTGTTTCGTAGTTGTTGCCTGCCAACATTAATCTTCCTCGTACCGTCCAGCCAATAAAAAGGTTTTTAGCAAAGAAAAGTTCAACCTTCATACCCACAACAGCTTCTGCCCAATGTGCAATAAGTGTTTCCGATGGCACCGATTCTATTCCATTGCCCCAGTAATTTGTTATCTGTATATCAGTGGCCGATTGAGTGTAATTACTAAGTCCATAGCGTAATCCTAAAAAGAAAATATCATTATCCGCTCTCTTCTTTCGGATATTATAATCAAAGCCAACACGCCCATAAATGCCACTTAGTTTGTAGTTGTACAAATCACTTTGCGGAAGTGCCTTTTCATACCCACCCTCTAGTGTAATAAAGTAGTTGGGCTTTATTTCATAATCTAAAGAAGCTTCAAAGCCTGTAATGCTGGGTTCTACAATCTGATATACATATTTGGCAAAATCAACGCCTATACGAAGTCCTGATGATTCAGGTACTGTAGTTAGCTTTTGTGGTTCCTGAGCTACAGCATAAATACCCATCATTACCAGCAACAGGCTAAAAGTATATCTTGACATGCTGCTCATTTTCGGTTCGTACTTCAGAATTTATAAGGGCTACAGAATCTATATAATTGTAGGTACTCTCTAATTTTTTGATATCAAAATTGGTTATGAAACCACATAATTCAGAAACCAGTTCCAGCTTCCTTTCATAACTAATGCTCAGAGTATCGCTTACTCCATCAAAAATCAGCTGGTATTCCGTTTTATCCTGAAATGGGTTTAGAGTAAACTGCACACTGTTTTGGCTTGTAAGTCCTGCAGCAAGCGAATCAGAAGCGCCAATTCCTATTACACTAAAGCTTCCTGTAATCGTATCAACTTCCAATGTATCATTAAGGATAGAGTAAAACTTTGCCCTTAAAGGTACATCTGTAGCCAGATCGCAAATGGTTTTTTCCTCACAGGAAGAGAGTGCGGCCAACAGGCTAAGTGATGTAAGGAGGTAAAGGATTTTCGTTTTCATGCTAGGGGAGCAAATTTACGTCTTGGTCTAAAAACAAACTTCCGGCCAGTTATATAAACCGTGCCGGAAGTTATACCAAATATCTGTTGGGATTAATTAACCAGTATAAGCTACTTAGTCTTCTGCTTATTAATTTCATCCTGAAGCTCTCTTCGCAATTTTTGTTCCCTTTCTAGCGAACGCTTCTTATAATCTGCAAATTCTTCATCCAGGTTTTCAAACTTCGCTTTGGCATCGCGGGTTGTAGCGTTATTATTTTTTAAAATAAATATTATTATTATCAGTAAAAGGGTCAGCACCCCAATCACCGACCACATAAGTATTCTGTACGATGACTTATGCATATCTACCCCTAACCAAGCCATATTGCTTTTTTCTGAGAGAGAAATTTTTAAACTGTCTCTTGTGGTTGCCAGCTCATTTTCTAATCCATCAATAGTTGAAACCTGCATTATTGCCAGACTGGCTGCACCATCCAGTTCAATCTTAATTGCATCCAATGAGTCGCTAAGGTTGCGGCCAAACTTTGTTGCCCAATCCTTTTTTATCACTTTAAATTCCTGGTAGTTATTGGATTCTTCAACCATGTACTCATACTGGCTTTTTAACGAACCTCCATCCAAGGATCCCTTTTCCTGTTGCGTTGAATCTCCTTCCTGTCCATAAACATTTACAGACATTACTGAAATGGCCAATAGCCAAATGATTTTTTTAATCACACTTATGGTTTTAAAATAAACTTGCATATCCCAACAAGGGTGGGATGTATTTAAAATTCAAAAAAAACTAGATAGTTGTTGGAAGTCAAATTTTGCCTTTACTTGAGTCGTAAAGAAGTTGAGGGCCAAAAATAAGGGTATCCTACAAAAGGAGAAAATTCACGGCTATTACTTATTAAGCTGATTGAGTTTATATCTTAAAATGCCTGTCACACTAAGGCTATCCACAATTTCGCCACTCAACACCATTTGGTAGGCTTCTTCAAAAGGTAGCTTTTTTACCTCCAGTTTTTCAGTGTCATCCGGGTCACTTTCGTGGAAGGTTAAACCTGTGGCTACATAAATTTTAGCCACTTCAGTTGTTGCCGAATTACTTAAATCCATTTCCTGAATCAACTCCCACTTTGCAGCTTTTAAACCTGCTTCTTCCAAAAGTTCTCTTTTTGCAGAATCAATGGGATCAATATCCAATGGACCACCACCTTCAATTATCTCCCAGGTAAACTTACCATCAAATGGAAATCTATCCTGACCAACCAACCAGGTGTTTCCTTCATCATCAATAGGTATTACACCAATCGCCAGATTTTTAAAGTGAACCACACCGTAAATACCTTCGCCACCATTAGGGTT
>CAXBJE010000466.1:0-2940 GCA_963975525.1 uncultured Owenweeksia sp.
GGAGTATGATTTTATACTAGAAGAATCGCAATGCCAGCCTACCACCTATCCAGGCTTGGTAGCTAAAGTCTCCTTCGTTACCAGATGCAAAAGAGTATGTAGACAAATTGCGAGAATTACCTTCTGTGTTGGTCTCAGCCACATATAGATTAATACTTGGGCCAACGGCCACACCCACCCTTTCAAAGGCCTGGAAATTTAAACTCGGTGTAAAACGCGCCATGTAGCGATCATCTTCCCAATGGGCATTTCGGTAACCCACAATATGGCTGGCGGTTACATCAAAACTTGCATCTAACCTTTTACTTAATGATACTATAGTTCCTAAACCATAACCGAGTTGAATATCATCTTCACCAAAACCCATTTCAAAAATGTTATAAAACCTCTTTACACCGGTTTTGAAGGCAATGTTTACGGGGAATGTTTCGGTTCCCGAAAGCTCTAGTACATGATATCCCTTCTTTACAAAAGAGAAAAAACCAATTGGGATGCCGGAAGAACTATCAGCATAATTGATGAATGACAGTTGCGTTCCACTGTTAAGCCCCGCATAATTGAAGAATCCCGAAAGTTGGACACCTAAGTTTTCTTTAGTGGCGACATTGGAGAAACCAGCCAGCTGAATTCCACGAGAGTAAGGCGTGTAGTTAAAGTAACCGGCAACCTGTGCCGACTTAGATTCTGTGCTTGCTATGTTTATGTAGCCTGCAATTTGTGGCCCTTTTATAGTCTTTGCCAGATTTATAAATCCAGCCGATTGAACAACGCTTAATTCGCCATGAGCAATGTTCATAAAACCAGAGATTTGAGCTCCTGTTGCATTGCCAATGGCCACGTTGGAGAAAGATGAAACTTGTGTACCTGTCAAATTCCCTTTTGTAACATTGGAGTAAGCCGCCAGCTGAAGCCCGGTAAGATCACCAACAGAAACATTGCTCACCACACAGATTTGCGCTCCCTTCAACGAAGAGCCATTATAATTGGAAAGCGTGGTGAGTTGAAGCCCTTTAAGATGGCAGTTGGAGACATTGGCAAGGCAGGATAGCTGCACTCCTTCTATGTCTTTATTACTAACGTTGGCCAATACGCCTAGGGCGATATTAGTGGTATCTGCCGCTTCACACCTTACAATCCTGGTGGAATCATCCGTAGATACTACTCACTGAAAAGAAATACCTGTGGAGTCTACAATGAAACCTGGCCAAAGTGTTATGTATCCTTTAGAATCTTGTGCATTAATGCAAAATGTGAGAAGTGCCAGGGCGATAAGTGCAAAGAGCTTTGTCTTGGAATCCATTATTAAATATGTTTAGTTTAATAATGAGACAAGTGAAACTGCTTCTACCCCTATTCCATCTAAAAAGAAAATTTCACTTTCATTGCGAAGGATGATTGAGATTGAGATTGGGATTGGGCAGTTCCAACACAAGTGGTGTTGGCGGCATAAAGGGCTGTGGCTAATAACATTTCCAGATTCATCACTATTAAATTTTAGTTCGTTTAACAGTATGACACCTTAAAAGGGGTTTACCCGTACCCGAAAAGCAAAAATTTTTCAAAAAAATTTTAGAACAGCCTTACAGACAGCTTACCTCCTATCCAAAGTTGCTGGAAATAATCAGCAGCATTTTCATGAAAAAAGTCATATGATGACAATGGGTTAATTTGATCTTCCAACCGCCTTTGAGTTCTAAAGAAATTTAATGTAGGGCCCAATACCACTCCAAATTTTTTGAATGGTTGATAATTAAGGCCTGTAAAAAATTGGAAATAGTAACGCTCCTGGCCCCATTGGGTATTCTCATATTCAAAAAGGCCACTTGCAGTAAGGTCAAGGTTTAACCTCAGCCTTTTACCAAGAGATGGTGCTGTACCAATTCCATAGGTTGGCATCACAAACTCTTCTGAAAAGCCTACACCAAAAATGTTATAGAATCTGTAGTTGCCCGTTCTAAAACTTAGTGAGGTAATCAGGTTTTCAGAAGTGGAAATATCAATGGCATGAAGTCCCTTTTTCTCAATGCTCAACAAGCCAATAGAAATGCCTCCAGAGGAGGTATCCGCATAGTTGAACATGCCAAATTGAATGCCGTCATTTTGCCTGGCGTAATTAACAAATGGGCTTAACTGAACTCCGCTATTAAGCTCGGTAGCAAGATTTACATATCCTGAAATTTGTCCGCCATTGCTGATTTTGGCATAATTGGCAAACCCGCTGATTTGTGTAGAACTAACCCGATTGGTAGCCACATTGAGCAGCCCTGCCAACTGCATCCCCTCAATGTTTCTACTGTAGTTAATACAGCCACTTAATTGGGCTACCTCCACATCTTTTGCCGCTATGTTTATAAAGCCAGCCAATTGCATTCCCTCTACATTCTCGGTAGTAAAGTTGGCAAATCCTGAAAGTTGGGCTCCATCCATCTTCCCTCTAAGAATATTGCAAAAACCGCTGAGCTGTGCCCCGGTCATATCACCCATACTGATGTTGCCCATACCGGCCAGTTGAAAGCCGTCAAACAAAAGCCCCGTGTAGTTGAACATCCCCGCCATTTGTACGCCTCTCATAAAACGACCCGTAACATTGGCCACCCCAGCTATCTGCAGGCCATTCATATCCGTACGATTGATGTTTACCAATGAACCTATTTCAATACCATCCGTCCCCTGAGAGTATCCGGCCAAAAGATTAAGTGATATGTTGTTGGTGCTATTTGCATTTAGTAAACCGTTGGTACTAATACCCGGAATTACAGAGAACTGTACAGGCACTCGCTCAAAAAGAGAAAGGTTATTTGAGTTTTCGATAACCCTTTCTGGCACCATTAGCTGCACTATTTTGCGCTCATTCACATCAGGATAATCAAGCTTTTTAGGCTCCACTCCTGTCACGGGTTTTTCCAGTGTCAGTAGCGTAAAGTCAAGGTCTGATTTTTC
>CAXBJE010000467.1:0-2927 GCA_963975525.1 uncultured Owenweeksia sp.
ATGAGTTGGGTATGGCCACCATACTTTGGTGCTACACTCGCAACAATGCATTCAAAAAAGATGGTAAGGATTATCACGTAAGTGCTGACCTTACCGGACAGGCAAACCACCTTGGGGTTACCATTCAGGCCGATATCATAAAGCAAAAGCTTCCTGAAAACAACGGTGGCTACACTGCGGTAAACTTTGGAAAAACACACGATAAGGTTTATAGTGAGCTTACAAGTGAGCACCCAATTGACCTTACACGCTATCAGGTAGCCAACTGCTACATGGGGCGTCAGGGGTTAATTAACTCTGGTGGTGCTTCAACTGGCAGCAAAGATTCTGACATGGCAGAGGCGGTACGTACGGCAGTTATTAATAAGAGAGCCGGTGGCCAGGGATTGATTTCCGGAAGAAAGGCTTTCCAAAAACCAATGGTAGAAGGAATAAAGTTGCTTAACTCCATCCAGGATGTGTATCTTGACAAAGGTGTTACAATAGCCTAATTACCTGAAGTTATTGGATTGCACGTATTGGTATTAAGTTGACAGCGGCCGCAGATGGCAAAGGCAATCTTCAACTTTTAACCCTAAACATTAAACTTTAAAACCTAAAAGTATGGGTTGGTTCAAAAGAAATAAAGAAGGTATTACCACAAGTACAAAAGACAAAAAGGAAACCCCGGAAGGTCTTTGGCATAAATGCCCCAAGTGCAAGGTAATCCGCTCTCAGGAGGATCACGCCAAAACCCTTTGGGTATGCAATAACTGTGGATATCATGATCGTATTAATGCGGTAGAGTACTTCTCAATATTATTTGATGAGGGAAAGTTTACTGAGCTAAATCCGAATATGGCCTCAGCTGATCCGCTGAAATTTGAAGACACCAAAAAATATACAGATCGCTATAATGCCGCTGTTAAGAAAACAGGTTTAAAGGATGCTGTAACCACGGGCTATGGCACCATGAACGGTACTGAAGTAGTGATTGCCTGTATGAACTTCAACTTTATTGGTGGTTCAATGGGATCGGTAGTTGGTGAAAAAATTGCCAAAGCAATTGATCACTCCATCAAACACAATAAACCGTTCATTATGATTTCAAAATCTGGTGGGGCAAGAATGATGGAAGCGGCATTTTCGCTAATGCAAATGGCGAAGACTAGTGCAAAACTAGCATTGCTCGGCAAGCAAAGCACTCCTTATATTTCTGTGCTTACTGATCCAACCACGGGTGGTGTTACGGCATCATTTGCCATGTTGGGTGACATTAATATTGCGGAGCCGGGTGCGTTAATTGGATTTGCAGGGCCTCGTGTAGTAAAAGACACTACCGGAAAAGATCTTCCAAAAGATTTTCAAACTTCTGAATTCCTTTTAGAGCATGGGTTCTTAGACTTCATTGCAGATCGCAAAAACCTTAAGGGAAAAATAAGCACGTTTATAAGCATGGTTGTTCCTGAAAATGAAAAGGAAGCGGCCCCAGCAAAATAAATTTTGTTACTTTTGCACCTCATTTTTTATAGCATAACATTTATCTAAAGCGATTTTGGAATGTATTTAACATCAGAAAAGAAGAGAGAAATCTTCAAAAAACACGGAAAATCAGAAACTGACTCTGGAACTGTAGAATCACAGGCAGCGCTTTTCACCTTCCGTATCAACCACCTTACAGAGCATTTGAAAAACAACCGTAAGGATTTTGCCACCGAGAAAGCATTGGTGGACCTTGTAGGAAAGAGAAGAAAAATTCTTAATTACCTAAAAAATAAAGATATCGAAAGATATCGTGCGGTTATTGCTGAGCTAGGCATCAGAAAATAATCAGCTACAACACTTGAAGAAAGGCAATTTTAACCGATTGCCTTTCTTCTTATTTATACACATAACATTACAGACACATAGATGATTCCAAATCCCATTACCCAAGAAATAAAATTAGAAGATGGAAGAACCATTACTCTTGAAACTGGCAAATTAGCCAAGCAAGCGGATGGTTCTGTTGTTGTAAAAATGGGTGGTACCATGCTTTTGGCTACCGTAGTATCTGCTCCAGAAGCAAAAGAAGGCGTTGACTTTTTACCTCTTACCGTTGATTATCGTGAGAAATTTGCCGCTGCAGGCCGTGTGCCAGGTGGTTTTTTAAAGAGAGAAGCTCGCCCAACTGACGAAGAAATTTTAGTGATGCGTTTGGTAGACCGTTGCCTTCGCCCACTTTTCCCAGAAGATTATCACGCTGAAATCCAATTGATGATCAGCCTTCTTTCATGGGATCCTGAAGTATCGCCAGATGCCCTTTGTGGATTGGCTGCTTCCGCTTGTATCGCTATTTCCGACCTGCCTTTTGACGGACCAATGTCTGAAGCAAGAGTAGGCCGCGTAGATGGCAAATTGATGATTAACCCTTCTCCAACCGACATGGCTAAGTCTGACATCGACATGATGATTGGTGCTACCAAAGAAAGCGTAGTAATGGTGGAAGGTGAGATGAAAGAAATCTCAGAAAAGGAAATGGTAGAAGCCATCGCCTTTGGACATGAAGCTATTAAAGTACAAATCGATGCTCAGCTGGCCTTAGCTGCACAAGTTGAAAAATCGAAAGTAAAAAGAGAATATAGCCACGAAACGCATGACGAAGACTTGAAGAAAGTTGTTCTTGACGCTACCTACGCTGATGTTTATGCAGTGGCCAAAGCCGGGCTTCCAAAGCACGAGCGTTCCGAAAAATTCAAGGAAATCCGCGAAAACTTCAAAGCAAACTATAGCGAGGAAGAATTAGCTGAAAAAGGATCTCTTATCAATACTTACTATCACGATGTAGAATACAAGGCCATGCGTGCCATGATTCTTGATGATAGCCAGCGCCTTGATGGACGCGCCCTTGACGAAGTTCGCCCAATTTGGTCAGAGATTGACTATTTGCCGGGAGCTCACGGTTCAGC
>CAXBJE010000468.1:0-2915 GCA_963975525.1 uncultured Owenweeksia sp.
CCAGTAAGAAACCTAACAACACTGCACCCCCAAACAGTATGTAGGTAGTTCCTATCAAAACCACTTCAATCAGGGTAAACTGAATCATTTCATTTCCAAGACTGTATGGGGAAGTATTTTTACGTGATAACCTCTCCGCCTCTATCTTCCATGCATGGAGATAAGATCCAATTATTGATCTAAACCAAAAGGTGTAAAGCAGTTCATTATATCTGGCAGAAGCCGGATCAGCAGCCGTAGCCACATTTTTGTGATGACCATAATTGTGCTCAATAAAAAAATGGGGATACAGTGAGGTCATGAGTAGGATTTTGGCCAATACCTTCTCAAACCAGCTTTTGCGATGGCCAAGCTCATGAGCCACATTTATCCCTAATACCCCGCACATCATTCCCAAGGAAATGGTTCTACCCCACCAGCTAATACTAAAGGCTTCAACGGTTTGTATATTGAAGAAATACCAAATTACAAACCCAACCTGCACAGGAACAATAAACCAAACGAGCCAATCATACAGCCGATCAGCCTTTGTTAGTTCTTTTTCTGCCACGCTTAAATTATTGGGACTTGGCTTAATAAATAACTCCAGAAGCGGAATTACCGCAAACCCGTAAAGCAAAGGCATAAAAGTTCTCCATCCCTCAAAATGAAAGGAGATAAAGACCGCCAAAGGAAGTGTGTAGGTGGTAAGATATTTTAGAGCCTTGAGTTTCATACTTTCAAAAGTACGTAAATGGACTCTCTCTGTCCAAGGTTCTCAGCTCTTGCAATAGTTCTAGAGGTGTAGTTGCTTGTGTATCTAAAATCTCTGTAGATGCCCTATACGCCTCAATATTTGGAAAAAAGTTATCTCGAGCGTAATGAACTAGCTTGAGCATTTTAAAGCCATCAAACCAAAAGTAAAAATTGCGCTGAAAGCTAATCTCAGATGTTGATCGCTTCCGCAACTGTTCTAATTGAGAAGTCCAACCAAACTCGAGAAATGCCTTTTGAATGAACACAGGCCATTTTGACAAATCAGCATCCCTAATAACTTCTGAATTTACAAGCCAGGATTTTATTTCCTTAAATATTTTAGGGTTATATACCTGCGAAAAATCCTTTTCACCAGCTTCCATTTCCATCATGGCTCTGCCGGTTCCGAATGGCACCCTATCCGATGTTCTGGCAGATGGAAAAACGGTGCAAGTTGTTAAATCATAAAACTGACCTTGAGGTATAAGCTTATGTAAAAAGTAGAAATCCTCCCCGGCTTTTTTGCGGTTCATTCCACCAACCTTGGCATAAACCGAAGCACGCGACACCATGCTACTACCTATAGTATGGTAGGCATGTGGATAACCAGTGAAACGAAGCGCCTGAATGTAATACCGCAGCCAGTTTTCATATTGACAAATTCTGTTTTTAACCACCTTATTTTCAACCTCTTCAATAGGGTGTTCAGAAGTTATACTTAATCCGCTTACCTTGGCTTTTTCTGCTCTTAACAACTCCGTTAAATAGTTGTTGGAAACTGTACTATCTGCGTCAAAGCACACAATTAATCCATCGTGGTTTATTGCCCAAAATCGTTGAAGCCCTACATCCATTCCTATCTTTCTGGCTAACCCTACTCCTGCTTTTTTGGCCGGAAGGTCAAATGCTTTAACAACATATACGGGTACTCCATTTTTTAATTGGTAACCATCATATTTCTCGGCCTGTCTGGAGTGCAAATTCTTTACTTCTTCGCCCGCTAATTCAGAGTGATTAAGAACCAAAATCACCTCCACCTTTTCAGGATCAACAGGGTTATCTCCCAGGCTGCATAGTGTTTGTTCAGGCGCCTCGTTATAGCTCGGGATAACAATGCACAGCTTTAGCTTTGAGTTTGGCGCAATTAAAGGGGAATAGGCGGTGCTATTTTCAAATCGTGATTGGTAATGAGCAGCTATTTCCTGAAAGGTTTTCAATTGTGATGTTCTAAGTTTGCCAAAAATAGCCATAGATGGAGACCCAGGAACTAAAACTCAAAGCATCTTCTTCACAAGAGTGGATAGATTGTGTAATTGCCAATTTTGACGATTTTCTTAGAGATCATGCGGATTGCGAGCGGAAGGCCTCGTCTATGGCAATGAGTTTTGTGGCTAAATACCCAGACAGAACAGAGATTATTCCTGAGCTTATCCACACGGGTATTGAAGAGTTAGACCACTTTAGGTTGGTGTATAAGATTATGGAGAAGCGTGGCATCCAACTGAACCACTCCATACCTGAAGACCTGTACGTAAAACAGCTTTTGAAGCTATGCCACAGTGATAGGGAAAAACGCTTCCGTGACAGACTGATTATAGCCTCCATAGTAGAAAATCGTGGTTTTGAGCGATTTAAGCTAATAAGTGAAAATATTCAGGATAAGGAAATGGCAAACTTCTATCACATGATTTATGTTTCAGAAGCCAAACACGGGAACCTGTTTACGGATATGGCTTGCCAGTACTTCCCTAAAGAAGAGGTTTTTAAGCGCTGGGAAGAGTTAGCTGAAGCTGAAGCGAAAATATTGGACGCCTTAGAGATTAAAGCCGCATTGCATTAAACACTACTCCACTACTACCCTGCTCACTTCATTGTTCCCATAAAACACAGGGAAATACATCATTTCCACTTTTACAGGATTGAGAACATAACTACCCTTAAAACGGGGGTTAAATTCCAGTTCAAATTCACTGACACCTTCCGGCAAAGAGTTCAGGTAAAGATTGAGATGATCCATCTTTTCTTCAATGTAGAACGAGTTATACACGCCACGTCTATTAGGAATATGAACCGCCCCCGCAGGCTTTGGAATCATTATCATAACATAATCTGCTTTTTTAGTAGCATCCACTTTTACTTTCAAGGTCATAGTTTTCCCCGCGGAGAGGGTTTCAACCACC
>CAXBJE010000469.1:0-2907 GCA_963975525.1 uncultured Owenweeksia sp.
GTTTAAAGAGTTGGTGCAGGAAACCCTCCGCAGACATGCCGCTGCTGTAAATAAGCACACCGACAAAGGCACCTACTTTTTTGATTACGGAAACGCCTTCTTACTGGAAGCCAGCCGTGCCGGGGCAGATGTGATGAACCCTAGTCCTACCATTGGCCGTGAGTTTAAATATTCCAGCTATGTTCAGGATATTTTAGGTCCCTTGTGTTTTGATTATGGTTTTGGGCCTTTCCGTTGGGTATGCACTTCAGGTAAACCAGAAGACCTGGCTTACACCGATCAATTGGCCTGCGATGTACTTTCGGAAATGGCCGCCACTGCCCCTGCCGAAATAAACCAGCAAATGCAGGATAACATAACCTGGATAAAAGCCGCTGGTGAAAACAAAATGGTGGTAGGCTCACAGGCCCGTATTCTTTATGCGGATGCTGAAGGCCGAATAAAAATTGCCTCCGCTTTCAATAAAGCCATAAAAGAAGGGAAGATTGGCCCGGTGGTTTTAGGGCGTGATCACCACGATGTGAGTGGTACTGACTCTCCTTACCGCGAAACCTCCAATATTTATGATGGCTCCCAATTTACTGCAGACATGGCTATCCAAAATGTAATTGGCGACAGCTTCCGGGGCGCTACCTGGGTTAGCATCCACAATGGCGGTGGTGTAGGCTGGGGCGAAGTAATAAATGGTGGTTTTGGGATGCTACTGGATGGCACGGCAGATGCCAACCGCAGACTGCAAAGCATGCTCCTTTATGATGTAAACAACGGTATTGCCCGCAGAAGTTGGGCTCGTAACGAACCTGCCCTATTTGCCATAAAGCGCGAAATGGAAAGAACCCCGGGATTAAAGGTTACGTTGCCGGAGATGGTGGAGGAGGATTTAGATGGGTTGGTTTAATACGATGTTTAATCCTCAAACATAAAGTGTTAATCCTAAAAACTCTGTCTGCGGCCATCCTCATTAGTGCGTGTAATCTAGTCTTCGCGCAACAAGACACCAGTATGGTAATTGCCTACATAGAGGAGGTAAATGATGATGACGAAACATGGAAAGCGATACATATTGAAGACAGCCTTTTTAAATTAAATTCTAATGTGCTAAAAATTAGAATGAGAGGGCCTTCACTTTTGAAAGTTCGAGTATCTAAGTGTTTTTCGGATAATAAGGTAAATGAAGAAATTGTGGTTAGAGTATGGACCCACATGGATGCGAAACAGATTTTCTCCGTTGGTAAACCCTTTTTTCTCATTCTTGCCAACCTCGACTCCAATGGCATTTATACCTCATTTCGCAGTTATCCGGTTTTCAAAACCTGGTATGGCCAATGGGCCAAACCATTTTGCGAGTTTAAAGGCGAAGCTTTTCCTGAGGTGAAAAAACCCATTTTTAGAAACAAACAACTTCGAAAAGCTGACTGTACACACTATATCCTAATTAAAGACGAAATAGTCGTAATGGAAAATAGAAGGTCTTTAAACGGAACTCTTCCAAATTGAACCGTGGAACGAGCACTTTGGATTACAAAAAATCAGGCTATAACCTTACTTTTTATTATATTTGTCAGCCTATAACCTTACTTTTTACACAAATCCGTAAGGCTATAGCCTGACGATATGAAAAAAAAAGGTCTACAGATACAACAACTTGAGTCTAAACTTCGGGCTTATGCGCGATTGAAGGAAACGTCTACACCCTCAACGGGTTGGGTGAAGGCTATCCGAAAAGCTCTTGGCATGTCATTACAACAAATGGCAAATCGACTTTCTATCACAAAACAAAGCGCAACAGAATTAGAACAACGTGAACAAGACGGTTCCTTAACCCTAAAATCTCTGCGCGAAGCAGCACGGGTTTTAGACATGGAGCTTGTATATGGTCTTGTTCCAAAAGATGGCTCTTTGGAAGCCTTGGTTGAACGTAAGGCGCGGGAGTTGGCTATTCAAATTGTATCGAGAACCTCCAACTCCATGAAACTGGAAGATCAGGAGAATTCTCAGGAGCGAATAAAGAAAGCTATTGACGAAAGAGCTGATGAACTGAAACGCGAAATGCCAAAAGTGCTTTGGGACTAAATATCGATTATACCCATGGACAAACCCCTTTGGATGAAGAGGAAAAAGAAGGTTTATTAATTCCTTCCATTGCTACCAAAGGAGAGCTGGATGAATTTGAGCAACAGAATATTGAAGAAGCGATCCAATGGATATTGGGTCGTTCCTTAAAAGCTGAATCCATTTTTACAGAACGGTTTGTAAAAAATTTGCACAAGCACATGTATGGTGAAGTATGGAAATGGGCCGGTCAATTCCGTAAATCAGATAAAAACCTTGGTATTGATAAATGGCAAATTCCAATAGCTTTAAAAGCGCTATTGGAAGATGCACTGTTTTGGGTGAAAAATGAAACCTACCCACCAGATGAAATTGCAATTCGGTTTAAACATCGGATAGTAAGCATCCACTGCTTCTCTAATGGTAATGGAAGACACAGCCGACTGATTGCCGATATTATCGCTGAGAAAATTTATAAGCTGCCCGTATTTAGCTGGGGGGCAGCCAATCTTTCTAAAGGAGGCCAAATCAGGGAGATTTACCTCCAGGCGGTAAAAGAAGCTGATAGCGGAAATTATGCAAACCTGATTGAATTTGCCCGGTCATAAGCCCACACTATCAACTTATCGTTTCAAGCACAATTTCCCCATTACCGCCATAGCTTTGTACTCTTCAAACATTTGATATGTCGATGACAAAAGTCCCCTACTCCGTTTTAGAATTAGCAACCGTAGGCCAAGGTTTAGGGCCGGCCGTAGCGCTCCAAAATAGCCGCACTCTTGCTCAAAAGGTGGAAGAGTTTGGCTATAATAGGTTTTGGCTGGCGGAGCATCATAATATGATAAGTATTGCCAG
>CAXBJE010000470.1:0-2898 GCA_963975525.1 uncultured Owenweeksia sp.
GTATTCTGTATATAGTGCCTTTGGCTTGGTTTGCCTCGCGCCAAAACGTGGCTTTTAAGCAACCACTGTTTGTGCTGGGGGCGGTAATATTTTTATTTAATGGCTACCTCGCGTCAGGTTCGCGCTCTTCGGTGCTTGATGTTATTATTGCGTTTTTGTGCGTGTGGATGCTAGTAAAAAATAAAATACCCACCCGAACGGCATTTTTGGCCGGAGCGGTTTTCTTCCTGTTGTTTGGTTTATTGGGCGAAATCAGAAAGGCCTCAACGTATCTGGAGGGTGATTTTGAGTGGAGTAATGTTGACCTTGGCGTTGAAAACATTTCGGAGGCTGCAAGTTCGGAAATAGCCATCCGCTCAAGCCTAGATCCTGATGTGGTAATTATTGAAAGAGTACCCAAACAGGTGGATTACATTTATGGAAAAACCTATCTGGCGGCTATCTTTTTTTGGGTGCCAAGGGTTATTTGGCCCGATAAGCCGCATGGTGCAGGATATTATACCGGCCGCGAAATTCTGGAAGTTGGTACAGGTGTTCCACCATCCCCGCAGGCTGAAGCCTACTGGAATTTTGGTTTTATAGGCGTGGTGCTTATAGCTCTTTTAAACGGAATGCTTTTAAGGCTATTAAGCGTATTACACATTAAAAACAGGTTTAACAAAGGGTGGATTATCATATTTGTGGTTGTAATCACATCCTCACTTTCGTTGAATTCACTTGGGGTTACGGAATTGCTCCAGAGATTGATTTTTGTAATTCCAATATTAAAATTGCTCAGGCTACTATGATTACTGATAGGTCAATGCTATTTCTTGGAGGTGCCCCAAAATGCGGAACCAGTGCTTTTTTTGACCTTTTGGCAAAAAGTGGAGTGTTTGTACCCAGTACTCCTAAAGAAACATTTTACTTTATGGATGAAAGTCATCCTCTGATTAATGGTAAAACCAATTACTGGAAAGATGGATTGGAAGGCTTTACTCAGTTTGTGAAATCGAATGCTGAGCAGGATATTTTGCTGGAGGGCTCAACTCACCTGATGTATCAGAGGCAAATAGTACAGGAGTTAAAAAAGCTTAACACACGATTTGTTTTTATTATTCGCGAACCGGCCAGCCGTATCCGATCTTCATTTGAGTACACTAAAAATAATCTGGCAGCATTTAACAAAGAGCTCAGTTTTACGGAGTATGTAAATATCTTGCTTGAAGGACGAACTAGTGAGTTAGACAAGTACATGAGCCCTTCGGTTAGTAGAGCCGTGTTGAAAACTGAATTGGAGTTAAGCGATTACCTCCTGCACCTTCAGTTTTGGTATCAACACATCCCCAAGGATAACATTAGGATAATACTTTATGAAAACCTGAAAAGCACTGCTGTGGAAGAGGCGCATCAGGTAATACAATGGATGGGTGGTGAAGCCTTGAATAATGACCTTGAGTTGGAAAGAAAAAACGCCACCAGAGGTATCAGAAACAAAACCTTTCACCGAATTCTTACTCCGCTTAATAAGGCCCTACCACAGGGTAAAATAAAGCAGTTAGCCAAGCAGGTTTATTTTTCGGTGCAGGGTAAGCAAGCTTCAAAAGGAGAGGATTTTAGCGAAGGCCTTAGTAAGCTGAAAGCATATTTTGCAGATAAAAATCAAAGGTTGGCCGACCAATTAAATATGGATCTATCGGTATGGAAGTAGGAAAACGGAAGCTTTTATTTTTCTGCTCTAAGTTGGAGGGTGGAGGCGCTGAGAAACACTTGGTAAGAGTGTTGAATAAAACCGACTTTCAGAAGTTTGAAATACACCTGGCATTGAGCCGCTCAGGCGGAGCCTATGAGGTAGAGCTTGATGACAGAGTTATCAAACATTACCTAACCAGCAGTTCATCAAGCACGGCCTCACTGTTCAAATCTTATTTTCCATTAAAAAAACTGATTGGAGGCTTATCTCCGGATTTGGTAATTAGTATGCTGGACAGGCAGAACATTATACTGAGCCTGTTGAAGAAGAATAGCAGGAGTTTCCCCAAAACCATTTTGTGTTGCCAAAATGCGGTTTCCAAAAGCCTTGAAGATTCAGGGATTATAGGTAAGGTATTTAGAAGAAGTGTACCCAAACTGTATAACCGAAACACGGCAATAGTAGCACTTTCGGAAGGGGTTAAGGAGGAGTTGCAGGAGGACTTCTCCATCAGGATTCCTGTGAAGGTAATATACAATGCGGGTTTTGATGAGCAGATTGAAGAACTGGCTTCTCAGCCTTCTGCAATACCTGCTTATAGTGACGAAGTTACCTACCTGGTAGCCGCAGGAAGATTTACGCGTCAAAAAGGTTTTGATGTTTTGATAAGAAGCCTTTCATTAATTGAATCAACCACTCCTTATCATTTATTGCTGTTGGGCACAGGCGCTGATAAGGAGGCGCTTAAGGATCTGGCTAAAGAGGTTGGTGTACTTGATAAGATTAGCTTTATGGGATTTCAAAAAAACCCATACCCCTATTTTAAAGCGGCCAAAATATTTGTGTTGTCATCAAGGTGGGAGGGTTTTGGTAATGTGATTACCGAAGCTATGCGCTGTAAATGTGCGGTAGTTTCTACTGATTGCAACTTTGGGCCGGGAGAGATAATTAGCCACGGCACTAATGGGCTTTTGGTACCTGTTGAAGATGAGCGATTGTTGGCATTAAATATAAGTAGCCTTATAAATGACAATAGCAAGAGGCAAAAGTTAGCCGAGGCAGGTTATAAAAGGGCCTCTGAATATTTACCGGAAAAAATCAGTGGCTTTTATTATAACTACTTTAATGAGGTAATAAATCAGGTTAAGCAATGAAAAACATTGTAGTACTATGCGCTGGCACCATAGGCTTAAATTCTCTGAAGGCCATTTTGGAATCCAAAGCCA
>CAXBJE010000471.1:0-2889 GCA_963975525.1 uncultured Owenweeksia sp.
CTGCTAAACGAACCCGCTTAAGATGGATTTAAAAAGAAGAAATAGAGTAAGTGCAGAGTTCAGTATGTCCAGCATGACGGACATAGTGTTTCTGCTACTTATATTTTTTATGATAGCTTCTACGTTAGTTACTAGCTCCGCTTTGGATTTACAGTTGCCTAGCAGTAAAGTTCAGAATGTAAAAAAACCAAGTATTACGGTGAACATCGCCCCAGACCTGCGTATTTCTGTAGGAAAACAAATTGTGAGCGAAGCGGAACTGGAGAGCGTGGTTTTGTCCCAAGCCAATGGAGACCCTGAAGCCGTTGTAATGCTCCGTGCCGATAAATCGGTACCTTACGAAAAGGTAGTGATGGTAATGGATATAGCTTACCGCAATAAGCTTAAAATGATAGCAGCAACTAACCCCAAATAGTTATGTTTAAAGAGATATGGAACGATAAAGACCGAAGGAAAGGGCTGATTAGCTCGATAATCTTCCATGCTCTTTTGCTGCTGCTCTTTCTTTTTGTGGGATTAAAATACATGGAGCCCAAGCCCGAAGAGGGTATTGTAATCAACTTCGGAAATTCTGAAACCGGCATGGGTGATCAGGCTGATGGTGCCCAAACGGCCGTATCGGAACCGACACCACAGCAAACCAATCCCGATCCCGTAGAAAACCCTATGGAAGCCGAAACTCCCGTACAAACGCAGGACGTAACGGAGGCTCCATCCGTGGAAACGAAAAAAACCAACAAACCCAAAACAGAGGAAAAACCAAAGGTGCAAGAGCCTGAAAAGCCCAAGCCCAGTAGCGAACTGGAGAAAATGCTACAAAGCGTAAAAAGCTCCAAAGCGGGTGGAGAAGGTGAAAAGGAAGGTCCTGGTGATCAGGGTGACCCTAGTGGCGACCCGAACAGTAAAAGCCGCACTGGTGATGGTAACAATGGTGGTGGCGGAGGTGGTGGCAATTACCTGTTGGGTGGACGTCAGGCACTGCATAAGCAAAAGCCAGAATACCCTTGTACCGATGAAGGCCGGGTAGTGGTAAAAATTTATGTAGACAAAAACGGAAAGGTTACTAATGCTATTCCCGGTGAGCGTGTTCCTGGTGGAGCAGCCTCAACCACAGCCAGCGGTTGCTTATACGATAAAGCCAAAGCTGCGGCTTTAAAAACCACTTGGCAGCCAGATAGTGATGCTCCCAGCCAGCAAATTGGCTTTATCATCTACAACTTCTCAAAAAATTAACATGACGTATCAGGAGTGCCTCGATTGGCTCTTCGAGCAATTGCCCATGTACCAGCGGGTGGGTGGTGCGGCCTACAAAGCCGACCTCAACAACACCCTCCGGCTGATGGATATATTGGAGCACCCCGAACATAAGTTTAAAAGCATACATGTAGCCGGCACCAATGGTAAAGGCTCCGTATCGCACATGCTGGCCGCCATATTTCAAAAGGCGGGCTACAAAACCGGGCTTTACACTTCTCCACACCTCAAAGATTTTAGAGAACGCATCCGTATTAACGGAGAAATGATTCCCGAAGAAAAGGTAACCGCGTTTGTAGAGAAACATCAGGAACACTTTACTTCCATTGGACTTTCATTTTTTGAAATGACCGTGGGTATGGCATTTCAATATTTTGCGGATGAGCAAGTGGATATTGCCATAGTGGAAGTAGGTATGGGTGGGCGGCTGGATAGCACCAATGTGGTGACACCCGAATTAAGTGTAATTACCAATATCAGTTTAGACCACACCCAGTTTTTGGGGAGCACCAAAGCCCTGATAGCCGCAGAAAAAGGCGGTATCATAAAACCCGGAATTCCCGTAGTGATTGGCGAACGTGACCTGGAAAGTAGCCATGTATTTGGGGAAATCGCCAAACAGCGTAACTCCCCTATTTCCTTTGCGGAAGATGTCATTCCGTGGCGGACTGTTGATGCTCTTGACCTTAGGGGAATTTATCAGGAAAAAAACATACGGACGGTATTGGCAGCTGTGAAAGTGCTGGAAGAGCAAGGCCATAGCCTAAAACTTAATTTGGAGGAAGCCTTGCAAAATGCAGCCAAACTCACCGGCCTTCGAGGACGGTGGGAGCAGATTGGCACTAAGCCCAAAATAATTTGTGATACCGGCCACAACGAGGCCGGAGTACAAATGGTGCTGGATCAGCTAAAACGTGAAAGCTACCGCCAACTGCATATAGTTTGGGGAATGGTAGGTGACAAGGACATTACCACCATCTTACGGATGCTACCTAAACATGCCATCTATTACTTCTGTAAACCGGAAATACCCCGGGGTAAAAATGCCGAAGAATTAGGCCGTGAAGCCGTTCGGTTTGGGCTTTCGGGCAAAAGCTACCCATCCGTTATTAAAGCACTCGAAGCCGCCAAAGCCCATACTCTATCTGACGATTTGATTTTTGTGGGTGGAAGTACGTTTGTAGTTGGGGAGGTGATATAGGCCATTTCGGTATCTTTGGGATTCAAATTTAACTTGATATGGAAGTAAAAATTGACATGGACTTTAAGGGTATCTTAAAATTGATATCTCAGTTGCCTGATGAAAAAGCAAGAGAATTATATTCATTTTTACAACGTCAACTTACCTCCAAAAAACCCAGGCATAAAAGTGACTTAAAAAAGTTACTATTAGAGGCCCCCACTTGGGATGACGCTCAAGTTAACGCAGTTTTGGAGGCTAGGGAATCCATTAACAGCTCTCGACTTGCATGATACTTTTAGACTCATCTGTTCTAATAGATTTGTTCAGAAAAAAGAAAAAAGAGAATTCGTACTTCTACAAGAGCTTACTGGAGTTTGAAGACTTTGCAATTTCTAGCATCACACATTATGAAATAGGGGTTTGAAATAACGCTTCCTTTCCTGATTACTGGG
>CAXBJE010000472.1:0-2870 GCA_963975525.1 uncultured Owenweeksia sp.
CGGCCAAAAGGTGGATGAAATCGCTTTTATTATTGGCGACTTTGGTAAAGAAACTGAGGAACAACTTAAAAAGATAGCCGAAGGTCTGGGTGCCAAAGGTTCTATCTATACTCAAGATCAACCTTTGGGTACGGCCCACGCCATACTTTGTGCGGGGCCAAGCATCACAGGTAATGTGGTAGTGGCTTTTGCCGATACCCTTTTCCGTGCCGATTTTACTTTAGATAATGACAGCGATGGCGTTATCTGGACCAAACGCGTGGAAGACCCCAGCGCCTTTGGTGTGGTAAAGAAAGATGCGAACGGTTACATCACTGATTTTATCGAAAAGCCCGAAACCTTTGTGTCTGATGAGGCTATTATCGGCATCTACTACTTTAAGGATGGCGACTTTTTAAAGAAGGAGCTGCAATATCTTTTGGATAACGACATTAAGGATAAGGGCGAGTACCAGCTTACCAACGCCTTAGAGAATATGAAGAGCAAGGGAAGCAAGTTTACCAGCGGAACGGTAAACGAGTGGATGGACTGCGGAAATAAAGACGTTACAGTGGAAACCAACGGCAAGGTTCTTGGTTTTGTAAAAGACGATGAGCAGTTGGTGAGCAGCAAGGCCACTATTGAAAATTCTGAAATTATTGAGCCCTGCTATATAGCCGATGGCGCAGTAATTAAGAACAGTAAAATTGGGCCGCTGGTAAGTGTTGGTAAAAACACAGTGATTGAAAACAGCACTATTGACAATGCGATTATCCAAAACGATAGCCATATTGCCAATGCCCAACTCACCAACTCAATGATTGGTAACAAAGCATTTTTTGATGGCAAATTCAAATCCGTTAGTATCGGAGATTTCAGCAGGCTTGACTAAGCGTTTAGCTTTCATCCTCACTATACTTTTTCTTTCCCCGGTTTTTCTGCTTTCGCAGGAAACCAAGGACCCGCTGAGCAGTAAGCAAAGGCAAAAGTTTAATGAGATGTTCTTTCTGGCTGAAAAGCAAAAAAATCTCGGTAACGAGGATGAAGCCATGGAGTTCTATCTGGAACTCCACAAAATGGATGAAGACAATGCTACCGTGTGCTTTGAGTTGGCTCAGTTATATGCCCGAAAAAACCAATCCACAGAAGCCATTGAATTGGGTGAGCGTGCCGTTAAGCTGGCTCCCGAAAATAAGTGGTTCAAAATTCTCCTTTCTTCCATTTATGAAAAGTTTGGAGAGGCCAAAGACCAAATCAGCATCCTTAAGGATTTGGTAAAAATGGATAGCCTAAACCTTGATTATCGCTATGAACTGGCGGAGGTTTATGCCAACAATAACAAGTTTAAGGAGGCCATTGCGGAGCTTAATGCCTTGGAGGCCATCACAGGAATCAACGAGATGATTACTGATGAAAAGAAGTTGATTTATCTGGCGGACAACAATGTGGAAGGTGCCGTGGCCGAAATGAAAAAGCTTATTAAAGCCTATCCTAAAAATCTGGATTACCAGGGCACCTTAGCACAGCTTTACATGGCCAACCTTCAGGAGAAAAAGGCCATGGAACTTTATGAGGAAATGCTAAAGGTTGACCCTGAAGATCCTCGTCCACACCTGGATTTAGCCCAATACTATCAGCAGCAAAAAAACTTCGAAAAGTCTATTTATCACCTAAGTAAGGCCATGAAAAGCCCGGATTTGGAGATTGATAAAAAAGTGGCCGTGTTGATGTCTTTGTTTGATGCCTCTAAGTATGACACCGTTTTGCGAAACGAAACTTTTGGCATGTTGGAAACTTTGGTGGAACAAAATCCCAACGACCCGAAGGCCTTTGCTATTTATGGTGATTTCCTAAGCAGAGATAAGCGCGATGCCGAGGCCCTGAAAATGTATAAAAAGGCTGTTAGCCTAGAAGGTGGTGCATTATATGAAATCTGGAACCAGATTTTGTTGATTGAGATTCAAACGGAGATGTACGATAGCCTTGTGGTTAATGGCCCTCGGGCAATTGATGTTTTTCCAAATCAGCCGCTCCCCTATTTCTTTACAGGAATTGCCCTTAGTCTGACCGACCGGGAGGAGGAATCAATAGATTACCTTGAATCGGGTCTGCTTTATGTAATTGGCAACCCCAGGTTAAAGGAGCAGTTTTACACACAATTAGCTGATGTGTATCACAAACTGGGCGAGCACAACAGTAGCGACTCTTACTTTGATAAGGCCATTAGCCTTAACAACAGCAACCCAACCACACTAAACAACTATGCCTATTATCTCTCCGTAAGGAATAAAGATTTGGACAAGGCACTAAAAATGTCTGAACGCAGTAACACACTAGCCCCCGGCAACCCAACGTTTTTGGATACCTGGGCTTGGATTCTCTACCAAAAGGGAGAATATGAAGCGGCACTGAAAAAAATTGAGCAGGTGATGAGCCTTGGTGGTGATAAGTTTGGTGAAGTGGTAGAGCACTATGGCGACATCCTGTATAAAAACGGCCGCACCCAGGAAGCTATTGAGCAATGGCAAAAAGCCAAAAAACTGGGCGACACCACAGACACTATTGATCAAAAAATAAGCGAAGGCAAAATTGTTGAATAAACTACCCAATACCCCCCAACCCCCACAGGGAGCTACACACGTAGCAAAAGCCCTTCTTGGTAAGGCTACAATACCAGGTGGTAAACGTCTGGCTTTGCTGTTTTCAGTCCTGCTTTTAGCGGTAGCCCGTAAATCCAGCAAAAATCTGCCGGAAGGCGCTCCTGCTCCCATTAAGCAAAAGGCTTTGGTGGAAAGAATGCTGGTGGCCGAAAACGACTTTCAGTCAATCCGCATTTCTGGAAATGCCAACTACAGCAAGGGCAGCACATCTCAAAGCTTTAAGCTGGAAGT
>CAXBJE010000473.1:0-2847 GCA_963975525.1 uncultured Owenweeksia sp.
TTTTCAAGACTGCCGCATTCGACCACTCTGCCATCTCTCCTTCTCCAATATGTTTGTCTTGTTTTCAAGACTGTCGCATTCGTCTCCCGGCTCAGCCGAGACCACACTCCAGTGAGTGTGTTTGAACACGTTTCCCTAGCTTTGCAGGGGGCGCAAAAGTAAAAATAAATTTAATCTACTGGCAACGTTTTTGCATTTTGAAGTCCAACAAATAATTCCAATTATCAACAACATGAAGTTTTTTAAACCTATAGCATTTGTGCTCAGTATTTTATGCTCAATTACCCTCCCTGCAAAAAAAATAGGAATGGATATTTCCTATGCCCAATTTATGGATGATGGAGGTAAGGCATACGTAGAAATCTACTTTGCACTGGCTGGTTCCACCATAGATTTTAAGAAAAATAAAAAAGGACTCTACACTGGAGGGGTGGAAATAACTGTTCAAATTCAAAAGGACAGCACCACTATAGCTGCCGAGAAATTTCTCATAATGTCGCCTGAAACCAGCGACACACTTAGCACTGCCGGAACTTACATCAACCAATCTAGGTTGCCGCTTGATAATGGAGAATACAATATTGTAATTGACATTATGGATGTAAATGATAGCGAAGAAACCTATCAACTAGTGCAGGGACTTACCATTGATATTGGTGGTACTTCTCCAAAGGCTTCAGATTTGGTTATACTTGATAGTTATTCGCCAGCCTCAAAAGGGAGCATTTTTGCAAAGTCTGGTTACGATTTGGTACCTATGGTAAATTCGGGCTCTTATTACTTTACTGAGGCCACCGAAAAAGTTTCCTTCTATTTAGAATTATACAATACCAATCTACACTTAGGCGAGAAAGAACCCTTTATGGTTAAATACTACATTAAGCAGGCCGATAAGGCGGGGCCATTGCCAGGTTTAGCCAGCTTTTCAAAAAAGGAAGCTACCTCGGTACAACCAATACTTACAGGGTTTAATATCGCAAGCCTACCTTCAGGAAACTACTCCATTGTGGTAGAAGCCGTAGACAAAACGGGCCAAACGTTTCTTACCAAAACCATGGACTTTTTTCGCAAAAACAACCTGGCACCCATTAATATTGAAGATATTGAAACCGTGGATTACCAAGGTTCTTTTGTAGATCTGCTTGGTGGAATTGACTCTATTTATAAGTTTACTCAGTATCTCTATCCAATCAGCTCAGAGGCTGAAAGAAAATATCAAAAAGAAATATTGTCTCAACAGGATGTGGTAAAGCTAAAACGCTACTTCTTTGTTTTTTGGTCTCAGCGAAACAGCCTTGACCCCGAAAGTGCATGGAAAGCCTATTATGAAGATGTGAGAACTGTAAATCAACTTTATACAAGCCGCCTCAGAAAAGGATATATGACCGATAGAGGCCGGGTGTTTCTCACCTACGGAAAACCAGACGCTATTGACCGCAGACAGTTTGAGCCAGGACTTCCTCCCTATGAAATGTGGCAGTATAATGTAATTGCCAGCCCATATGTGATAAATCAAACGAACAAATTTTTTGTGTTTGCTGAGTTTAGCCGCAGTACCAATGAATATCAAATGCTGCACTCCAATGCCGTTGGCGAATTGAATAACCGCAGATGGAAGTATCAATTGTCGCGGGGTGTTTATGGCACCGGTGGTGATATTGACCAAAACACCATCAACTCAGGTGACGATTTCGGTTCTCGTGTAAACAATAATCTTATCATACAGGGAAGCCAAAATAACCGCTAAATTCGCGGCATGATTGGATTCTTTCTGGCAATGGGGCTGGGATGGATAATCTCCCTCCTCCCCTTTAGGGTGCTCTATATTTTTAGCGATTTCCTAAGGTTTTTAATGCAACATGTTATTTCCTATCGCAAGGAAGTGATTATGCAAAACCTCCGTAATTCCTTCCCTGAAAAGGAAGAGGAAGAATTGGAGGAAATCCGTTCTAAATTCTATAAAAACTTTGCAGACCTAATAGTAGAATCCTTTAAGAGCCTTACCATTACTGAGAAGACTCTGAAAAAACACTTTGTGCTGAAAAACCCTGAGGTGTTTGAAAACCTCCGCCAAAAGGGAAAAGGAGTGATTATGGTGATGGGCCATTACACCAATTTTGAATGGACAGCCATGAGCATCCCTGTTTGGGTAAAAAATAACTGCTTTGCCGTTTATCACCCTCTCAGCAACAAATACTTTAGCCGTAAAATTGTGCAAATAAGGGAGCAGTTTGGGCTTAAGCTCTACCCCATGGAAAATACCTACCCCTTTATGCTCAATAATCCTGATCCTGCCCCACTTTATGTTTTTATGGCCGATCAAAGTCCCCATTCAGGTAAGATAAAATACAGGGCCAACTTCCTCAATCAATCTACACCAGTGCATTTGGGGGTAGAGAACCTCGCTAAAAAGTGTGACCTAGGTGTTGTGTTTATTGATATACAAAGGGTAAAGCGCGGGTATTATGAAGTAACTGCCGAATTGCTTTTTGAAGATGTACAAAACACCGCTCAATATGAGGTTACCGATACCCATGTACGTGCCCTTGAGAAAGTAATTGAAAAGAAACCTGAGGATTGGCTGTGGAGCCATAGACGCTGGAAATATGCCTGATATACCTAAAAAAATAGCCGTAGCCATCCTAAACTGGAATGGCCGTGATTTACTAAAACGTTTCCTGCCTTCTGTACGGCAGTATTCTGAAGAATTAGGACATGTATATGTTATTGACAACAACTCCGATGATGACAGCTTGGAACTATTGGCGCATGAGTTTCCAACAGTTACGGTAGTAGAGTTGAGTGAGAACCATGGTTATGCTGGCGGCTACAATAAGGGGTTGGAGT
>CAXBJE010000474.1:0-2824 GCA_963975525.1 uncultured Owenweeksia sp.
ATGGATATAAATTTGACATTCTTACAAAATTTGGCTCACAAATTAAGATTGAAGTAGGCATTACCTATAAAGGAATTACTAAAGTTCAAGAAAAAGACTCCTCTGTCAATTTCATCAATAAGGTTCTAGTTGACTCCCTACAACAATTTGATCTGATCCAAATGTACTACGGGAAGAGGCTGGATATGCAGAACATCATTTACAGGGTTTTTAAAAGAGAGTTTAGAAAGTTAAATCTTAATGTAGAAAGTGCTATTCTTAGAGATATAAATTTTCCAAAAGAGGCTAAAATTCTCATTAATCGGTTTTCTGACTTAGAAATGAATTACTACAACGTACTGTTGATTATTGACAATCGCACCAAAGAAATAGAGGAAATATTGCAAACTCATCAAGATTTGTCTGAAATAGAAGTATCAGAACTAAAGCGAGAACTTTACGTTCTTGAACACCATGAATATGTTCGCAAAATTTATGATGAACAAATCTTAGATTTACTAAAACAGGGATTATCAAATCCTAATGGACAATAAAACACAATCTAACCCATTGTGCTATCTGCCTACAAAAGCAAAAATAATATCCCTGTATATTCTCTATTTCTAAACTGTTGTACCCATGAATCAGGATTGGTTTTACCTCTCACTTATTAAAGGCTTAGCATTCGCAATAATATTTGGAAGCCTTTTAGGCTGCAACTCCAATAGCCCTGCAGACAAGGCTGTTGCCGATGTTTCTACAACTAAAGCCCGCGCCACTATAGTTGATGTGGAAGCGGGCATTCGCCAGTACATCAAAGCCAAAACCGAGGCTGATTCAGGTTACTTTTCTATTGTGAATGATAGCACCAACCTAAGTCTGCGTTTGGTGCGGGTACATACCGAATACCTGAGTGTATTGGATAGCAACAGCTTTTTTGCCTGTGTGGATTTAGCCGATACCAAAGGAGATGTGTATGATGTAGATTTCTTTTTATCGGGTACACCCGAAAACATGCAGGTTACCGAAACCACCGTGCATAAGCTAAATGGCCGGCCTTTTTACACCTGGCAACAAAACCCTGATAAAACCTGGCAACGCCAGCCAGCGAACCCTTCCAACACCAAACTCATTGGCGTAATAGAAGGGCAGGATATTTTTGAGTTTTACTATCAGGTAGAATTACCGGAGATTAATGATGCTGCTCAATTGTGGTTGCCCATCCCGCAAAGCGACAACTTCCAAACCATTGAAGTACTAAACATAGAAAGTCCGGTGGCCCACCAGGAACTTAGCGATGAGCAATACAGTAACCGCATTTTTTACGCCCAACTATCACCGGAACACAGCCATAAAACCATTACCCTTAGCTATAGCGTACAACGGAAAGAAAAAAGTGCTTACGAAGAAGAATCCCCTACAGGAGCCTCTGCATTAGCGCCCTCTATTTTACTGCCCACAGGCGGTCGTTTTAAAACCATGGTTGATGAAATCTTACAAGGGAAGCAACAAGAAACTGATTTGGTAAAAGCACGCGCCTTGTATGATTATGTGAGCGGCAACCTGCGCTATGCCAAGCAGGGAAAGTACGGTACTGGCGATGCCAATTATGCCTGCGATTCAAAATCGGGTAACTGTACCGAGTTTCACTCTTTGTTTATTTCGCTAGCGCGCACGGCTGGCATACCTGCCCGTTTTGCCATTGGCGCGGCTATACCTTCTGAACGTAATGAAGGGGGCGTAAACGGCTACCACTGCTGGGCTGAGTTTTATGCCGATGGCAAGTGGTGGCCCGTGGATATTAGCGAGGCCAATAAATATACTGCTCTTAGCACCTACTATTTTGGGCATCATCCGGCCAACCGTATTGAGTTTAGCCGGGGTAGAGATTTAAAAATAAACCCCGGACCAAAGGCCGGGGCTATTCCTTTTATGGCTTACCCCATTTTAGAGGTAGCCGGAAAAACGGCAAAGGTGAAAACCACATTTAGCTTTCAGCGCCAGGCCGCACTGTAATTTTAGTTTGGATGCTCAGCATCACCGGTTGGGTGCTCTTCACCAGCGGGATGCTCCTCATGGGTGCTGTCACCGTCATGATTGTGATCGGCATCATGGTCGTGGTCATGCTCCTCCATAGTGGCTTCCTCGGTGGTTTCCTCTTCAGTAGCTTCTGGTGCTGCGTTATTGCATGCGCCTACACTTAGCGCTACAGTAAAGGCTACAGCCAAACCTAATTTTCCTAATACGTTTACTTTCTTCATGTGGGGTATTTTTTGGGATTAAACCAATTGTGTTTTTCAAATATACGGTTCTGTGAGGTTGGCGTTTGAATCAAACACTTACCTTTCATTATATGTATGGGATATAATGATCGAAAATATTGCCATGCCGCAATTATCCTTTATCATCACCTTATTTAAGAAGAATTTGATAGCCCATATTAATGGTCTTAAATTTGACAAGACGATTTTCAAACATTCATTACACATCTTCGTTTAACCACTATTTCATATTCAGATAAGAGTACTATATTGCTTATCACAACTTTTAATAATATGGTAACGCTTTACGACATAGTAAAATCAGGCACGTTAAACTCAGGCACATGGGATGAAAAACTATCTGATAGATTTCAGCAATTTACAGACCTTGCACAAATCCGTATTAAAAGAGATGGACTCAACCATGCAATGGAGTCTCTCTTGGCCGATCTTTTTGAATTGAGGCAAATTATTCAACATGAGTTTTTAAATGAGGATGTTGATAATGAGTACATAAATCTGGTTTTAGATAAGAAATTGGATTCTGGCAATCCTTCTTTAGATAAATGGGACAAGTTGCAATT
>CAXBJE010000475.1:0-2819 GCA_963975525.1 uncultured Owenweeksia sp.
CGCACCCTGAATAATTTGGCTTGCTGCGGATTAGCCGTAAGGTTAAGGGTCAAGGCATCAATGTTTCCGGCATGGGCACCGGCCGCAATCAGTTCGCTTTGAGTAAAAATGTACTGCGATTTACCAGCGTGAGTATCGGTAGGTAATACGTGGCTTAACGCTAAAGAACCCGTTCCTACAACCGAGGCAGTATCCGAAATAATAGTTGTTACGGTAACACTTGGCTGAAAAGTCTGATGAAAATCATACGTGGGACTGGTAAGGTAAGGAAAGCTTGTTCCTGTAAATCCCGAAATTATATAAGCGGGGTGAGTGCTCATTACAGAATCTACATGGGAAGAATCATGCAGGTAAGTATTACAGGAATAATCCCACTCACCACAACCCAGGTTACGGTTGGTACCAGTTGATACCTGTGCATTTTTACAGCGCATGCTGTACTGCATATACACCTTTTCGTAGGTGAGATTTGAGGTTGGAAAGTTTACCACCGTATCCCTTACACCCGAATTGTAATTCAAGGTTTTAACGATAATTGTGTCTCCGGGGTTTTGGGCCACAGCAAATGAAGACATGAGAAGAAGACCTAGTAAGACTATAATGGACAAGTGCTTTAACATATAGCGTGAGTTATATTCCATAAAGGAAAACTATTTTTATTATGACCTGTAAATATATACTCAAAAGTGGAGCTATAAGTGGTGTTAAGGTATTTACCCTATGGATTTACACTCTAAGCCCTAGAGGGCTTTGTAACAGACTAATAGCCTTTTAGGCACAATTCACAACAAGTAAAATCCGTTGTATCAATATTTTATAGTAGGGCAAATGGAATATATTAATATTGGAAAAAACACAGAACAGCTCAAGTGTTTCGCTCTAAGTTATGTTTTCACTTCATAAAAAGAAGCCTGATAACGAATGATTAAAGTCCTATATATTAACAAGCCGTATGTCTCATCATAATCAGGTGTTGAGATAAAACTATTACTTGACTTAACCTTAATAAAAGTCCGTTTCAAACACCAACACTATACATAATGAGAATAGCAATTTCACTCTTCATAACCTCACTCCTTTTTCAAGTAAATGCATTTGCTCAAGACACCACCCTTGTTTGGAAACAAGTGAATAATTCCAGCTATTCTTTTCAATATCCTGAACATTGGGATTTGAAGTTTGAGGAAGACTCAAGAAATGGCTTTAGATTAGAAAATGAGAAATATCTAACCCCAAAAAAGTAGTGGGCACAATAGGACTGATAGGTGTTGAATTTCGAGAAAAGGTGAATCCAGATACGATATTCACCAACCTGGAAAAATCAACCCCAGACAGCACAACTGTGTATTATCCGATTATTCCAAAACATATGTTGGAAAAAGCGGCTAAAGAAAATCTTGAACTAATCGACCCTCTTGATACTACAGTCCCTCTTTTTACAAAACACCTGATTTCACATGGGATTGATAAATACGATTTTGGAAAATTCTATTTTTTTGAAGGATGGTATGAACCAGGCACAGATATCAGAATAACCGAGGGGCATGAAATATCATATTGGTGGTACACTCAGGATTATAAATATAGATTAGTTTTTAAAGCCAAGGAGGACATTTACTATGATTATAAACCCTTGATGGAGTTAATTGCGCAATCAGTTAAAATCAAATAAAAAATTTCAATGCCCTCCCCCTTCGAACACTACCTCACTGAAAAATCAGGCTAAGCCAAAAAGCACTCGTTTGCAAAAAAAAACTCCCAAACCAATTAAGGAATGGGAGCTTTAAAATCATAATGAAAAGCTTTGTTATTGTTTAATCACCTTTTGAGTGAAGGTCTCTACCCCTGAAGTTACTTTCACCAAGTACACTCCGGCTGGCAAGCTGTTTAGATTTAACTCGGTTTCACTGTAAATGCTTTGACTGATAATCTGCTTTCCACTGAAGTCAAATACGGTTACTGTACCCTCAGTAGTTGTTTGTGCTGTATGGTTTAACGCTACTGTTATATTACCACTTGTTGGGTTAGGGAAGATGATTAGCTTGCTATCAGCCGTTACAACATTATTTGTGCTACGTGCTACAGAACCAGCCTTCTTCACGGCTCCCTTGTCCAAATCCATACGGAAGGAGAAACCTCCTAAATCTGGCTTGCTGGTACGGTTGCGGATAGCCAGGATGATTTCGTTGGTACCTGCTTTAAAAACCGTATCCATATCAGCACCAGTTACGTAATCAAACGCATCGCCACCGGCATTGCCGTTGGTAGAAGTTCCATCACCATTAAATAATAGGTCATGATTTACAGTTCTCCAGTTGTACTGGCCCATATCATCTTCCAAAGCTATCCAGTGGCCATTGATGAAGATTTCCATGTTATCATCTACAAACACTCTAAAGCGAGCTTGTATGCCAGCAGGATCTACCAAATCAAATGTCTTGCGGTAATAGGTTACTCCGCTTTGGGCGGTAATTACCTCAGAACCTGCTACGGTGTACAGGTGCTCCCATGGGTAAGGCTGGTTTACATCTACCGGAAGGGTAAAGGTGGGTGTAGCTGGTGTGCTCATTACACCCGGCCATGGGTAACTGTTGGCTGTAGCAGTGGTAACTACTGTGCTTAGCCTCCAGGTGCTATCGGATACTAAACTAAGAGCAGTATCACCGCTCATTGCCACAAAAGTGGTATCCCTATACTTGGCTAAAAATATATCTGTATTGCCATCGGAGGTGAGGTTTGCCGTACCTGAACTGGGGTCAAAATCTGCAGTGTTCCAAAAACGACCGGTCACCAGCGCGTTGCCGCTTCCGTCCACTGCC